>JADFLA010000025.1 GCA_022564635.1 Nanobdellota archaeon
ACCGATGTTGCAAAAGAAGCTTCGGATATGATATTAACAGATGATAACTTTGCATCCATAGTAGATGCTGTTGAAGAAGGCAGGGGAATTTATGATAACATAAAAAAATTTGTATCTTACTTGCTGTCTTCTAACACAGGAGAAGTCTTAACTATTTTTGTTGCTATAATGATTGGTTTGCCTCTGCCTTTGATAGCAATAATGATTTTATGGAATAATTTAGTTACTGATGGCTTGCCTGCTCTGGCTTTATCAGTTGACCCTGCAGATCCAAACATAATGGAACGCAAGCCAAGAAATAAGCATGAAAGGATAATATCCGGTCCAATTATAGTGAGATTGCTGATTGTAGGGTTTACCATCATGATAAGTACATTGACAATATTCTATTTTTATAGTGTAGAAAAATATTTGGCATATGCGCAAACAGTTGCCTTATGCACCTTAGTGATTTCCCAGATGTTTAATGTGCTAAACTGCAGATCAGAATTTAATTCATTATTCAAAATTGGCATCTTTACTAATATGAAACTCTGGGGCGCAATATTGGTTTCTGTAATCATGCAAATAATTGCAGTGCAAACTCCGTTTTTCAACACGTTCTTAAAGACAGTACCTTTAACCTTAATGGACTGGCTTTATGTTGTTTTGATTTCAAGCTCTGTTTTTGTAATTGTAGAAATCTATAAGTTTGTTGTTAAGAGAGTAAGACCAGATTTTGTTGGATGATTGATTATTTTACAAATACGATTAGATTCATCAATATAACTAAAATAATATAAACTCCTAATTTTGAATCAAATTCAATGCTAGAGATGCTCATTTGGATTGCAGTTTTTGTAGCTAGCTTATTTGTTTTAATTAAAGCTTCAGGTTATTTTACAGATTCTGCTGAAAAAATTGGTATATTCTTCGGTTTGCCAGCTTTTATTGTTGGAGTTACCATAGTGGCAATTGGAACTTCCTTACCGGAGCTTATTTCTTCTATCTTTGCTGTTTTAAAAAATTCTTCAGAGATAGTGGTAGGTAATGTAGTTGGTTCGAATATAACAAATATATTGTTGATTTTAGCTCTTGCCGCTATTATTGGGAAAAAATTAAAAATTACTTTTGAACTCATTCATGTTGATCTACCAATATTAGTTGGTTCTGCATTCTTATTTGCTGCAATGATTTGGGATGGTGTTTTTACCTTACCAGAAGCTTTGTTGTCAATTGTTGGCATCATTATTTATTTTCTGTATACTGTAAATTCGGAAAGAGAGCATAAAGATGCTGAAATAAAAAAAGAGATGAAAGAAGAACTCAGAAAAAAGAAGAAATTAGATATAAAAACTATTGCCATACTTGTTGTAAGTGCTGTCTTTATTTTTATTGGTGCAAAGTATACTATTGAATCTGTAATAAAACTATCAGAAATATTTAACTTGGGAAAAGAAATAATAGCTGTAAGTGCTGTGGCTTTAGGCACTTCGCTTCCTGAATTGGCTGTAAGCATTACAGCAGTAAGAAAAGGAAAGCCAGAAATAGCTGTTGGAAATGTACTTGGCTCAAACATATTCAATACTTTTGTTGTGATGGGGGTACCTGCTTTTTTTGGAGCTTTAATCATTCCTCAAAGTATATTAACTTTTGGCTTACCAATGATGCTGATAGCAACTTTACTGTTTTTCTTTATTACTCAAGAAAAAGAAATTACAAAATGGGAAGGATACTTGCTTTTGTTATTTTATGTTTTCTTTATTGGAAAATTGTTTAGTTTGTTTTGATTTTGTTTTAATTAATTTTTCTAAAATTCATTTATCATACACCACAACTGCTATTGCATAATCGCCATTATGGGAAATTGAAACATCCGAATCTGATTCCAAACTCTTATTTCCTAAATAAATCATTGGTTTTCCATTTCTTTTCTTTTTTATTTCTATATCGAGCCAATTGATTTTTGTTCCAAAGGCTTTTTTAAAAGCTTCTTTTGCTGCAAAGATTCCTGCTAAGCTTTCAATATTTTTATTAATTTCACTAGGCTGAAAAATCTTTTTTTTTGCTTTATCAGATAATTCATTAAATTCTGAAATTTTAACTATATCAGTTCCTATCTTTACCAAGATTCCTCACCATATCCTCAATTATTTTTGTTGTTTTTGGATAAGAAGAATTCTTAATTTGCTTTGGCTTGCCAAAAGTTACGGAAACTGTGCCACTTTTTGGCCAAAAATTTCCTATAGGATGCAGCTCATACAGACCTTCTAGCCTTACTGGAACAATTTTAACATTCATTTGCAAAGCCAAAAATCCTGTCCCTAGTTGAAAGCTATTAATTCTACCATCTGTTGTCCTGCGACCCTCAGGAAATACTATGACTGAAAATTTACGATCCAATAATTCTCCGGTAATTCTCAGACTTCTTTCCAGGCCTATTTCATTTCCAAAGGGATATGCATTTAAGAAAAAGCGGGAATTAAAGGACAAAATTTTTTTCAGAATGCGTCGTTTTTTCGGTGGTGGAATACCAAAAATAACTGGCGGAGATGCTGCTACTGCAATTCTTGAACGTAGTTTGAATGGCAAGCATTTCAAAATAGTTATCACATCAAAAGAACTTTGATGGTTAGGCATAAATATAACTGGTTCCTTTAAATTAAGTATATTTTCTGTTCCTTTACAATTAACTTTCCAGAATATTCTTAATAAAGGAAATATCAACAGTTCTTGAAAAAATCTTCTTACAAAAACCACAGTATGATTTAATAACCATTTATTCATCCTAAATCTTTGAGTTGATTTATGTTCATAAATCATTCGTTCTAGCTGTTTTACAGTAGTATTTTCATCCACATTCTGCTCTGGAATTTCAACATTAAATTCTTCTTCAATCTTAGACATTAATTGAACACGTTTTAATGAATCAAAAAGCAAATCTTTACCTAATTTTGAGTTAGATTTGGGATTTTTTGGACTTAAGCCAGCTATTAATTCAAATAATTTGCTTTCATACACAATGGCTTTTTTCTTGCCTTTGATACCTTTTTGTTTTACTTGGATTTTTTTTATTTTTCCAATGGGTGTTTTTGGGAATGAAGCTTCATCCCAAAAGGCGTAATCAGAAATTCTTTGTTTTGGAAGTAACTTTGAATTTGCGTTTTTTATAACCTGATCTAATTCAATTTTCTTGCTTGGTATTATATAGGCCTTTATTTTACCTTCTTCTTCAACAACACAACTTTCTTTTATCCCCTTAATTTTATTAAGAACTTCTTCTATATCTTCAGGATAAACATTTTCTCCGCTTTCTGTCACTATCATATCTTTCTTCCTGCCTTTTATACAAAGGTATGCTCCATTAAAGAAACCTAGGTCTCCAGTTTTATACCATCCATTCGCAAAAGCTTCTTTTGTTTTTTCCTCATCTTTATAGTATTCCTTAAATACATTCGGACCTTTGACTAAAATCTCTTCATTATCCAACTTAATTTCTAATCCTGGAATAGGTTTGCCAACATAACCAATTTTTCTTCTAAATAAAGTGTTAGCAGCTATCAAAGCTGTTGATTCTGTTGCTCCATAGCCCTGTAACACTAACTTTAACTTTCTTTTCCAATATCTTTCAAGTTCAGGATCTAATCTCGCACCTCCTACCGCCATTAGAAAAAATCGAATTCCAAGATTTTTCATTATATTTGGCTGCTTTAACGATTCAAGCGTTGCAGGCACACATACTATCCCATTAATACCTTTATTTCTAATAATTTCTGTTAAAATGCTTGGTCTGATTGTTTCTGGATATAAAATGCTGCATCCATAAGATAATGGTATTAGAAGCCCAATGACTTGTTCAAGTACGTGGCTTAAAGGCAACACTGAAATAAATTTTAGTTTAGGAAGCTTTACCACTTTTCTTAATGAATTAACACCAGACATAAAGTTATAATTTGTCAAAACAACACCTTTAGGATCACCAGTAGTTCCTGAAGTTAACAGTATCTCAACTGTATCTGACGGATTTATAGAAGCCGGACTCCTTTTACTGAAAGATTTGTATTTTGATTCGATTTCATCAAATTTAATAACAGGAATATTTAATCTTATATTGCTAGAAGTAAACATCGCTTTTGGTTTTATTTTGGTTTTAATTTTTTTTATTAAATCGACATTAGATTGCAAATCAAGAGGCACTACAATCACTCCCTGAAAAACTGCAGCTAGAAACAAAATTACATATTCCAAAGAACTCTGGCCTAAAATTAGAATTTTATCTTGCTTTTTAATTTTTAGTTTATGAAATAAATTAGAAACCTTTAGTATTTTATCATAAAGCTCGGTATATGTTATATCTTCTGTTCTATAGCCTCTTCTGTTCCTAATGGCTACTTTATTTTTGTATTTATTGCATGCATGAGTTATTAATTCTGGTATAGTATAAAACATTCTCTTTCTTTTACCATTTTTTACCTCCAATCTATTTTTTCTTGCAATCCTTATATGCTAAAAATATTAAAATTAATGCAAAAATTAGTAAAACTGAAACTTGCATTAGACCTTTAAAACCAAAACTATCAACAATCAAATCAAATTCTAATGGTAATTCTTCTCCATTTACAGACAAATGCACTTCATATTCTCCTGCTTCAGAAAATTTATAGCTCATATCATAATGTCCAAACCCAGATTCTTTGGCATTTAGATTTATAGTTTGTTTTCCTTTATGCAATTCTAAATCAACATCTAAATAAATATTAAGAGGATTATTATTTTTATCTTTTACGTTTATTTCTAAGTGTACTTCTTTGCCAGTTACTGGAAATATTGGCTCAGTAATAAAATCTACAATATACAACTCAGTACTTTTTTCCTCAGGCCCTCTTTCAAGGGCATGACCATTAACAAAAGGTATTAATAAAAGTATAATTATTGTAAATAATATAATTCTATTTTTCATTTTTCTTCCTGCACTTATACCATATTAATGGAATTAATAAAAATAAAAATATAACAAACCATGGCGCTGATGACCAGTATTTTTCAATTATTGATGGCTTTACATCTATTTTAAAAAATTCTGCTGCCGCAGTTGTTTCTGCCAGCCTTGGTGATATTTTTTCTGCTATATCATTCCAACCTTTGTGCAAAAATGATTCTTCCCACCAATTCATTCCAAGAAATCCAATAGAAAATATAAAGACTCCAACTATTAATAAACCCCAGCCCATAGTTCTATCTATGCTTACTCTTTTACTTGCAACCCATGAAGACATATTAACTCCTAATATTGCTAAAACTGCTAAAAATATTAATGGGGTTACTCTTCCCAAACCATGAACAAAGCCCAATGAAGCACCTGAAATAACATTAGCAGTTGTTGCTATATAAACCAATAAAACATAAAAAGCTGGATTTGGACAGCCAACACCAGCATTGCCTAATAAAATTCCCATAAAGAATGCTTTTGAATAGTCTTTTTGTTTTTGAACAAATTGAGGCAATGGTAGTTCTGGTAATCTTAGTCTTAATAAATTAAGTTGTGTAAGACCAAAAACATAAGCAAATATTCCAGCAATAAAGAACATTGCTCTTGAAAAATTATCTAATCCAAAATAATCTCCAACCAGAGCAACAACAATACCGTAAATAGTTAATGTTATGGTAACACCCAGACCAAAAAGTATGGCTATGAACAAACCTTTTTTATAACCTTTTCCCGTGCTTAAAGGAATGACAACAAAAACTAATGGTAAGGTGCATGGAAGAAATATCATTGATAAACCAGCAGCATAAGCAAGAGTAAGGCTAACTGGATGATCACCACCGGCAAGCCAAACAAGACCTATAATTATAATTGAGAATAATACAAACGCTATACTTATTAAAGTAACTTTTATATTTTTATCTCCCATATTAATCAGTTTTTACAGCATGCTTTGTAATTTCTAGCGAACAACTTCTATGTTCTTTACAATAATTCTCGCATTTATTCGCCCATTCTTTGCTTTCGTAAGCAAAGTTACATTCCTCACAGATGTAAAATGTTTTATCCTTCTTTTTTATTTCTTTTACCATTTCTCATCTCCTAATTATTTTCATTTTATTCAATTTACTTTATAACCAGCTTTCTCAATCTCTTTTTTAATTTCTTCGAAGCTTGTTTTGTTTTCATCAAATTCAATTTCTGCTTTTTTTGAGTCAAAATCTACCTTAGCTTTTACATTTTTTGCGCCTAATAACATCTCAACTCCCATTGCACAAGAGCTACAGTGCATGCCTTCTATTTTTAATATTTTTTTCATGTTCTCAACCTCCTGGAAATAATATACTCGTAAATGTCCCTGTAAAGATTGACGAAAGTAACAAAAACAAACCAACTAAAAATAATATTATTCCAGTAAATTTCTTAATAGTGCCAGATTTGGCTTTTAGCTTATTAATCAATGTATCTTTAGAAAGGCCAACTAGAATGGATATCAATAACATTAATATAACCATTGTTAAAGAAAATATAATGAAGGCAAGTAATGCAGTTGCAAAACCACCTAAACTTAAGGAAAAAACAAAGAGGCCTGCCATTATAGGTCCACCACAGCCAATTCCTAATGCATTGTAACCAAAACCATACATATACATGCCTGTTAAGGGTCCTCTATCTTTAGGAGACATAATTCTATTACTAAACTTCTCTAAAAAGCCCATATGCAACCCAGCACCTCTAAAATGCATTATACCAAAAAAAGCTATTAAACCTCCTATACCACCTCTAAAAATCCTGACAGACAAATTTGGAGCATCTCCAGCTAAAGCAAATGATTTACCAAAGCCAGCTCCCAATAGACCTATTAAACTTCCTAAGATAATACTGAATGTTACAATACCTAAAGAAGCAAAAAGACCATATAATAAAAATTTACCTAACTTATGCTCATCTTTTAATTCTTTTTTTGTCGCAAAAAAGGTTAAAAAAGTCGGCAATAAAGAAAATGAACATGGATTAAAAAACATAGAAACTCCAGCAATTATGGCAACTAAAACTAAACCAAAACTACTAAAATTCGGCACTACCCTTGTCATAAAATATATAAAAGTGTAATATCCAACTGCAATTATAGCTATTAATATTAGAAAAATTCCAATCAATCTTATAAGATTGTTTTTCATTTGATTTTACCTCAATAATTTTTTTATTCTAAGCTATATTTATTGATTTTTTCGAGCCGCATTTTGGGCATCGTGGTTTCTCACATGGACATCCAAAATCAAGATTGCATTTATTACATTTGTATTTTGGCATATTTGAACTCAACTCGCATTAACCTTTACTTTAATTTTGATCATCTCAGCATTTGCACAATTTTTTGCAGTATGTTCCCATATGTTCATCAATTAATTTCATTAACGGCTTTATAGTCCTTGAGTTTAAAGAATAAATCCTTTCATTGCCATCGTTTCTGACAAAAACAAAACCACATGTTTTCAATCTTGCAAGATTATGAGATACTGTTGTTTGATTCATATTCAGAACTTTGCATATCTGTGTTACATTTTTTGATCCTTCTCTAAGAAGGCTTATAATCTTAAACCTATACTTATTGTCCAAAGTTCCAAAGAAAATGCTATATGTCTCTTTTAGCATATGTTATAAATAACATATACTTATATATAAATGTTTTGTTTAATTGTTAAATTCAACCTACACATTGCTTTCTCATTCTTTATTGCCTTTATGGAATATCCAATGACGGCTACATCCAAATTTAGCACAATGTAATAACACATTCTTATAATCCTTTTTGCAGCCACAGACGGGACAAGATTTTCTGCCGGCTTTTCCAGCTATAATACTTATTTGTGCAACTTCTTTCCAATTTACCATTTTTTTTACTCCATAAAATTTTTTTACAAAAACAAAATCATCGAAGCCATTGCAACCATGATTATATCTTCTAATAGAGTTACTTTTGTTAGGGGTACGTTAATGAATGTTCCGAGACAAGCACACTGGAACTTTTCTTTTTTAAGGAGTTTTAGAGTAACGCCTATTCCACCTATACCAAGTGCAATAATGGTAATCCAAGCTGCAACAGATATAAATGAATTTGTAATGAACAAAATACCTAGTATAAATTCAAGAGCAGGATAGATGATTGCGTAGCCTGGAATGTGCTTAGCCAGTATATCGTATGTTGAGAATGCTTCGATAAATCCTTTCCAATCAGGCATTTTCATTAATGAAAAGAGTATAAAGAAGATTCCCATATAAAGAGTCATGAAATTATAAATCATTGAGAGACCTGAGAAAAGTATGAGTGTTATTCCAAGTATCCAGGGGAATACTTTTCCGAATTTTTCAGATTTGTACCAAGGAATTCCTTTAGAGAATTTTAGAGGGTTTTTAGAGAATTCTTCTTTATGCTTTAGATTGCAGAAATAGTATTCTTTACCATCTTTTTTTAGTATGAGATTACTGGCCTTAGCCTTGGAATAGGATGTTCTCATACCACAAACAGGATCTGTTTTATCTTCCATTATAACTCACCTTTTCCTTCCCATCTTTCTTTCTTAGCATTGCCTTTACATCTGCAGTAGTGTTTATAATATACATCTACATGCCCATCAATGATTTTTAATAAAGGCAAAATTGTTTTTTTATCAATATCATATATCCTTTGCTTTCCGTTTGGAGTAACTGTTACAAATCCAAGCTCATTAAGTTTTCTTAAATTATGGCTTGCTCTGCTTTGTTCCAACTTTAGCTTAGAAGATAATTCCAAAACACTTTTAGGACCTTCCCTAAGAGTTTTAATTATATCAAGCTTAGTCGGATCCGATAATGTCTTAAAAAAATGAATATATGTTTTACGAATCATATGAATATAGAATCATATATACTATATAAATGTTTTGTTTTATTGATTACATAATTCTCTTACATTGGCTTTTATTTTATCATTACCAATTTCAACACCTGTATCTTTTTCATAAAAACCCTTATTCAAAAAACCTAAAGCAACAACCTTATCTAATTCAAGAGAAAAAGCAGCACTAGTGATGTAACCAACTTCATTATCATCCTTCATTATTTTAGTGTTTTTTTCCGGAACTTCTTTACTTTCAATTTCTAAACTCACTAGTTTTTTAGCAGTAATTCCCTTTGCCAAGTTTTTAACTCTTGCAACAATTTCCTGGCCAACAAAGCATCCTTTTTCATAGTTTACAGCTTTCTCGGTAACTTCTGGCAAAATATTATTTTGATTAAAATCAATGCCATACAATGGAATCTTTGCCTCTAATCTTAAAATATCATAAGTTTCATTATTTATTATTTTTAAATCATAATCTTTACCTTTTTCTAGAATTAATTCTTTAAATTCTTTATACATAGGAACAGGAACAAAAATATCATAACCATTAAAATTTGTTCGGTTATTTTTAGTTATTATTATTTCTGTTTCATTATTATTAATATTGTTTTCTTCATCATTATTTTTAATTATAATTGATTGATATTGACTTTGCAGTTCAACCTTAGACCTAAAAATATCGTTAATTAATTCTAATGCTTTTGGTCCTTGTAATGAAAATAATGCATACTTTAAAGTTACATCTTCTATCTCAGAATTAGCTAATTTAGCCTCATTGGTTAATCTTTCAACAATATTTTTTCTGCCAATAATATTCATATTGATTAATAAAAAATCATCAAATTTGTAAACTATGCAATCAGTAAGGACTTTACCGAATCTATCCAGAAAAGCGGCATAAACTCCATTAAACTTTTCTAAATTTTCAACATCGTTAGAAACCAAACCATTAATAAAATTTACCCTGCCAGAGCCAAAAACTTTTATTTTTCCTTCTATGGAGAAATCAAATAATCCAACATTGTTTTTTACATTATTATACTCTTCCAATATTTTTTCATTAATCATTTTAATTTCATAGTTAGAATACTTCTTATTCTTGTCAAAAACCACCCATCAGAGATGGGTGGCATGATTTTATTAGCTTCACATTCAGTGGTTTTTGATGCTCGGAATTCCACCAATGATGGGTGGTTTTCGAGCACTACTCATTCCACCAATCACAGATTGGTGGAATTCCGTTGTTTTAAATCTTATTAATTATTGTTTCAATTTTATGAATTTGATAATAAGCGCCCATTATATATGTATAAAAACAAAAGTTTAAAAAAATTGCCTCTAACCTAACAAAAATGAAGTATGAAATCAAAAATGCAGTAACACCCTTACTTTTATTAAACATAGTTTTCTTCATACTGCAAATTTTTTTAGGCAGGGATTTTACTAACCTTTTTATCTTAATCTCAGAGGATATTTTTGCCAGACCCTGGATTATAATAACTTATATGTTTTTACACGGAAGCCCGTATCATTTGCTTTTCAACATGTATGTGTTATATATATTCGGATCATTGCTCGAACAGAGAATCGGAGCCAATAGGTTTCTTTTAATCTATTTTTTGTCAGGGATAATAGCAGCTTTTGGATCAAGCTTATTTTATAATGCCTCATTGGGGGCAAGTGGAGCTATTATGGGGATACTTGGCGTATTAATAATTTTAATGCCTGAATTACGATTACTTTTCTTTTTTGTGGTGCCAATGACATTAAGAATGGCAGCAATAATAATGGTATTAATTGATATTTTTGGAGTATTTCATCCTTCAGGAACTGCCAACGTCGGTCATCTTGTTGGACTAGGCTCTGGATTACTTTATGGATTGCTCCTAAAAAAGGAAAAAATAAAATTTAACAAGAAATTTGGTGCCAAAACAAATTTAGATTCCAAAGATGTTGATGAATATTTAAGAAGCGGAAGGATATAAATGAGGATAGAAAGCCACTAATGGCATTTTATTTTTCTTTAAATATTTATTGAAATAAAAAAATTGTCAATGAGATTAAGAAAAATTTGTAAGTTTGATTTAATTAATTCTGTGCTTTTATGTATTCTCCTAACCCAATATTTCCTACTGTGCTTATTCCATTCTGTTTTGGAGCAAAAGCCTCACTTAATACTACTGGCAATGTATAAGGTTTCAATTTTCCATTAGCTAGAGTGTAAGCTTCTCCTGTTAATTTTAAGTTTGGATCTAATCTTAGGAGCAGTATTCCCTCTTCAATGAAATGTGCATCCAATATTGAAGTTTGTGATCTTGGTTTATCTTCAGCATGGTGTAAACTTAAACCAGAGTAATTAGGCAAAACTAAATTATATTTAAAAATTAATTGTCCGCTGTTAGTATCTGCTGCCGCATGAAATTCTACATTGTCATCAAGAGCATATTCATAACCATTACCCCTTATTCTTATTTTTCCTCTTTTCATTCCTGGCAGATCAAAATCGTTGCCTTTTTGAATTGAATACGAATGTTCTTCTGAATAAGGGACCGCTCGCTCTGGATCACTAACATTTTCTTTGCTGTATGGTCTATCAAGAACAACACTATCAAGTGTTCCTGGAATTACCTTTCCATCAATCATTGGCAAAAATTCCTCAGCAATTTCTATTCTCATATGTCGCTCTGGATCGTACATAATCTCAGCAGGTACATAACCAGAGAGTAGCTTTTTAACACTATCAGGTTCTGCTCTATCTACCCTCTCTGCCATAGTAGTTAGTAAGTAGTTTTCACGTTGGTAATTAACAACAAATAATCCAGAAATACCAACATTAGCTAAAAGATAACCCTCACCTTTCAAAGATTCTTCTAATCTTGAAGCATCCTGTCTTTGTCCTCTTAATCCTAACAAACCTCCGAAATCTGTAGTGTCAAAACTCAAATTTAATAAAATATCATCTTCTCCAACATATTGTGCACGTACTCTTCTATTTCTAAATTCACTTCCATCTTTTGGTTCTCCAATTATTTGAGGAATTTTTGAAGTCATACGTTTTGAAAAAACTAATTGCTATTTAAACCTTTCTATTTTGTCATTATTTAGAAGTAGCAAATTTGTTTATTTCTTCTCCTTAAACTTCAACGCAACAGAGTTGATACAATATCTCTTGCCAGTTGGCTTTGGACCGTCATCAAAAACATGCCCAAGATGGCCATTGCATTTTTTACACAATATTTCTGTTCTCTTCATAAACAAACTACCTTCAGATTTCATATCTACATTATCTTTAGAAATTGGTTTCCAAAAACTTGGCCAGCCAGTGCCGGAATCAAATTTTGTATCTGACAAAAACAATTTATTTCCGCAACCTTTACAATAATAAATTCCTTTTTTCTTATTTTTATTATATTTTCCAGTGAATGGAAGCTCGGTACTTTTTTTTCTCAATATTTTAAATTCTTCCGGACTAAGACATATTTTCCATTCTTGCTCTGATTTCACAGAAACCTTCGGTTTCTGGGACACAGAAAAGTTTCGCTTTTCTCGTGTTTTCGATTTCATATTACTCCATAATATCATAAAAATCAAACAAAATCCTATCTATACCTTTTACCAAATCAAAACCAGAGCCCTCTACTACAATGCAATTGTCATCAAAATAAACTCTGGAATTATTTGCTTCTTTAACATATAAAACTACTTCATCGGTGTTATCACAAGTTATTATTGGCCTATCTATGCAATTTAATGTTTCATTCTTGTCGCATGCGGCAATTGGCTGCTTAAAGAAAATATTTGTCATATGCTGGTTAAAGTCAGCAACAGCCAAGGCAACGGTGGAGAAATCATTTCCAGTAGGATTAAAGGTTACATAATATTCCTTTGCATCATTGAAAAGCTTTGTATTTAAGGTTCCTCCTATATTTATATCTTCCAATTCTCTAGGGCCATACCTAAACTGTATGTTATAAAATCTTGTCCCTTTAGGACTTACAAGCTGTACATACCACAAATCATCAAATTTAACAAAAGAATAAACATCATTATAAAGATATCCTTGCTCTTCCTTTAACTTTCCTTTTAGGTTTAATTCATGAAGCTCTTCTATTGTCTCTGGAGGTTTTGGAGTAAAATATCTTAATCCAAAAATAAAAGCAAACACTAAAACAACTATAATTGCAATTACTATCAATGTCTTGTCAGATTTTAATTTTGCTTCTTTTATATCTTCTTCTACTTCTCTTTTTGGCTCGGGCATTTCTTCTATTTCCTTTTTCTTTTTCTCATATTCTTTTTTGCTTATTAGCCCTTCTTCCAAGCTTTTTTCAAGTTGTTTTAATTTTATTTCTTTCATTTTAAACTATATTTCTTTTTTATTCATATTATTTAAAATGAAAGCTATGAATGTTAATGAATATGCTTTCATTTTTATCAAATAATATCCAAAATCCCATATACTAACCTATCTTTAACTCTTACAACATCAATTCCATTTAAGGCTTCTACCACAACACAATTATTTTTTAGACTAACACTTGTTACATTAGAACTTCTAAAATATATTACTGGAACAAAATTTGTTGATTGATTACATGTTATGACAGGAAAGGCCTGTTGCTCAGATGTAAAACCACTTCTAACAAATATATTGAAATTGTTTAATGTAGAACCCATCTGAAATTGGGCAAGTGCAATTGGTTCTGCAAACGTATCGTTGAATTCAGAGGTTGCATCAATCTGAACTACATTTCTTAGTCTGTTAATCACATCATTACTCAGGATTATTAAGCCTAAATCGCTAGGAAGATATGTGAATAAGGCTTCTCTACCATCTATAGTTGTTGACCAGTAAGCCCCTCTATTTATAAATTCAAAACCATTGTAGTCAACAGAACCTGAAGCCCTTCCTCCGCTTTGAAAACCAAAGAAAACAACGGTAAAAACGCTGCCGAACATTGTAATGATAAGTATATAACCAAAAATCTTCTTTTTTCCTCCTTCTCCATGGTGCTTCCTCATAAGTAAAAGCAAATATGGTATGTATTTAAATGTTTTTGTGGAATTAATAAATAGTATACTAAAGAATACACGCAAAAATTGTATTACAATTTTTGGTGAACTTGGAAATCAAAGATTTCCGGTTTCCCGAAAATCTAAAAGATTTTCAAGGATCCTAGAAATGCATAGCATTTCTATGAAAACAGAAAATTATTAAAATAACTCTGAAATCTTAAAATTCATGCCTTTATCTCTAAAAACTTACAAGGATATTGTTGGGGAAGAATTAATTGAGAAAATTTATGAAGAAGCTTCTTCATTAACAAAGACTCATGTCGAGCACGTTAACTCCACCTTTTATGGCGGTGGAGTTGCAGAAATACTAAACAGCTTGACTTTATTGATGAATGATGTTGGTATAAAAACCGGATGGCGATTGCTAAAGGGAACTCCGGATTTCTTTAATGTTACAAAAAAAATCCATAATGCGCTGCAAGGAGAAGATATAGAATTAAGGGATATTGACAAAAAGATTTATTTGGAAACTAATGAGGTAAACTCTATTATCATGCACATTATGTCGGCCAATTTTATTATCATACATGACCCACAGCCATTGCCTTTGATAAATTTTTATGAAAAAAAACAACCATGGGTATGGAGATGCCATATTGATTTAAGCGCGCCAAATCAAATGTTGTGGGATTATCTAAAACCGTTTATTGAAAAATATGATAAGACTATAGTTTCTATGGAGCAATATAAGAAACAAGATTTACAAAAGGAACAACATATAATTGCTCCGTCAATAGACCCATTAACTACAAAAAATAAATTTGTACCAGACACAGAGGTAAAAAAATACCTATCTAAATTTGGAGTTGATTTAGATAAGCCTATAATAAGCCAGGTTTCAAGGTTTGATAAATGGAAGGATCCATTGGGTGTAATAAAAGCATTTGAGATTATAAAAAAACAGGTAGATTGTAAATTAGTTTTGCTAGGTTCTATGGCAACTGATGATCCAGAAGGTGATATAATATATAATAATATAATGGAAAAAGTGAAGAATAATAAGGATATAATTATAATAAATTATTCTGATGATTTTTTAGTTAATTGTCTGCAAAGAGCATCTGATGTGGTAATACAAAAATCATTAAAAGAGGGTTTTGGCTTGACAGTAACAGAAGCCTTGTGGAAAGGAACACCAGTTGTAGCTGGAAATGTTGGTGGAATTCCATTGCAAGTAATAGATGGCAAGAATGGTTATTTGGTAAATGATGTTAAGGAATGTGCTGATAGGACCATTAAGTTACTTAAAGATCCGAAGCTTAGAGAAGAGTTTGGAACATTAGGCACAGAACACGTAAAGAAAAATTTCCTCATAACAAGGCATCTCATGGACTACTTAAGGCTTATAAAAGGTATGACACAATAATATAAAAAGGTATGATGAGATAATATAAAAAACGAAAGGTTTATATATAAGGTATATCATAGATATTTCTAGGGTTTATATAGAGTTTATATAAATTATAAAGGTTGTCATACCAATGATAACTCAAAAAGATGATTTTAAACAGGGGGTCATAAACATTCTTCTATTCTCTTCTATGTTGAATCCGGCTGAGATGTATTTGTCCAGAGAAACTAAAAAAATCAATAGAAGCAACGATCTTAAAGGCAGCATTACCAACATAGTTACCAATACTTTAAGTTTATTTAGGAAAAAAACAATAGGAAGGTCTCTTGACAATGAAATTGAGGCTGCAATAGAAGATACTAAAAATCCAAGATTGGGAAATAATTTGTTGGCAAAAGACGAAAATACAGATTTTCTATCTAATATAATGAAATATGACAGCAAAGAACCCGTAGATGAAATTAAGACAGCCCTTAAAAACCTGTATAGCACTTTTGTAAGCTATGCGAAAAGCGCCTATAGTGCTGCAGCCTCATATACCCAGAAGGTAGTTACGGGTCCTGTTAAGATAACCATGTTAAAGCTAATTAGGGTTTTTGAATACATACTAACTGCTTTAAACCCACAATGGAACAAGGTGCCTGGTAGTCCTCAAGACCTGGATACATTAGCTCCGGCAATAACCAATCACATCTCTACCGGTAAAGATAGTCTGAAGTATAACTCAGGATACGGTGCCTTAAGGTATTGGCATAAATAAATTATTCTTTATTCATAAGTTCTTTCTTGACTTTATTTACATATTTGCGTGCTAAATGCAATGGTTCTGGAAATTTATGGGGTTGTCTTAAACAGTTTTTTATTACTTCCAAACTGGTTTTCAAAGAAATTTTATGTCCTGGGCTTATGTAAATTGGCTTTGCATGCTCTCTGGTTATTAATTCATAGCCTCTTGCTTCCTTTTCCACATAAATTGTATTTTCTCTTACTTGGCCAAGCATTAATCTTTTTGTAACTCCAATAGTTGGGGTGTCCAGCAAAATACCTACATGACTGGCCATTCCAATCCTTCTTGGATGTAAGATGCCATTTCCTTCTAAAATAAGAATATGTGGTTTGTGGTCTAATTTGTTAAAAGCTTCCATGACTGCAGGACCATCTCTGTAAAACAGAAAACTACTTTTGTAAGAAATCTTTGCATCAACTACTGCATGCTTTTTCTCAATAACTTTTAAAGTTTTATAATCACAAACAACAACTGCAGAAATTACCTTATTGTTAACATAAAGCTGATCAGTACCTGCTATGCTAGTTATTTTTTCAAAGCTATCAGTTGTAATTACCTTTTTTGCTAATTTTATTTGTTCTTCTTTTAGCTTGTTAAAGTCAATCATACTAATTCGTTTAATTCAATTATTTTTAAATTTTGTTTTTTTGATTGGTTGTAAACTAATTAATTCTAATCCCGCAAAAAATGCCTGCGGGTTCTTAGTGTTTGATATACCAATAAATGCCGACCACAATGGGGAGGCCTAGATTTGGAGGGATTATTATTTTAAATAATTGTAATAAAAAATACTAAATAACCACCCTATCACACCTCTTTCTCCCTTTTAATAAAAAGATGGCCCCCAAGTTTCCGTTTGTTGGGGTGGTTTTGGAAAGAATTCGAGCGTGGGGGCCTTAAAATCATGATTTTGCGGGTTTTTTCATTTCCTGAAGCCATAAAAGGCCTACTCTTATCATCTCCTTGTTGAAATTATCGCTTATCTTGTATGTTTTTTTGTACAAATCGTAGTCTATCAATCCCATGCTTTTCATTGGGGTTAAGATTCTGTCATAAAACTGCCTTTTATTGTAGCTCACCTTTACCTTTTTTCCTTTGTAAGGCGGCTCGTCTATCAGTGTGGTAACGTAATCACCTTCGTGCAGTTTTGTTGCAAACACTGACATCACTGTTTTATTTATCTCACCATTATTGTCTTTTATCATCTCTATTAGCAGCTTAGCTACTATAATCTGCTGTTTGGTTGCGAATATGACTTCATAAATATCTTCAGGTAGGTTAAACCTGTCAAATAATATCACCATATTGCATTATGTAGTCAGAACTTCTATATAAATGTTACTATTTTGTATACTAGTTTAGGAATTAGTATGTCTGTTAAAGATATTAATTTGTTTATAGAATTATATTCAATTTCCTAAAGGAACATGTTCACAATCATAACCTAAACAAGTTCTTACTTCATTGAACAACTCCATAGTGTCCGTACCACTAGCCATTCTGGATCTTACATATTTATAAGCCGGGTCTCCATTAAAACGAAAATCAAGAAAAGATTTGACATCATAACCTAAGTTGGTGTAGTACTGTTCTGTAGGCATAATAAACGCTTCACCGAACGCAATTGCTTTAACATCATCGTGAAATCCATTTCTGCCAAACAGATCCTTATCATGTTCTTCAAGATGTCCAATCTCATGTCCAATTATATATAAACTATACATTGGATTATGATAATGCAAATCTATAATATTTATTAAAATAGAGCAAATTCCATCAGGACGAGCTCCAACCCTTCTGATTTGTTGTTTAATATATGGGATTTGCTCAAACTTATCAGGATCAGATATTCTAACACGAAACTCAAATTCTTTTCCAGTTAACTCCTTATATCTATCTCTGACAATTTTTTCAACTTGAGAGAAATCTACTATAAATTCTAAATTTACATCTTCAGGCAAATCATCTATAGCTTCATATGTTTTGACTTCCATTAGATGTTGGATTAACTAATTAATTTATAAATCTTTTCAACATTAAACTTTTAATAGTAGTAACACATTGATTTATAGTTAACACATTAACAATAAATCCAAAAAACAACTAATAAGTTAACGTATTAACAAAACTCTCTTTCTACTAAACTTAACATTCCATTTATTCATAATTTCCAGCATTTCATTATCTTTCTCAACCGGAATCATAAAACAACTGTCTACTAAAAATTTTCCATTAAACTCGTTAACAATACCTTCTCCTTTTTTTCTGCCTTTCAGTAGATAAACGAACCTCACCTTGTCACTTTTTTTCATATCAGAAATATTATAATAGTACAATCCATAAGACTCAAAAGAATAAATCTCACTAAGTCTTTTTCCAGATTTAGCACTTATTCCTTCAAATAATAAAGTCTGTACTAAATTATGTTTTTTATTAAAAAAATTATCCACACTTAAAGAACTAACATGAAATTTTTCTCCCAATTTAGATTGGATCTCTCTTATATGCTTTAAATTTAAACTTTCTTTAAAAATTAAACAAACATCAATATCATTTGGCATGGTTTTGCCTTTAACAGAAGAACCAAAAACTATTATATCTTCCAAATCGCATTTTTTAATTATCTTCTTTAATGTCAAATAAATTTCTGAGCTTTTCAACATTTTCTTTCACCTTTAAAGCGTCCTTCTTTTTCATCCTTAAATTGTAACTGTCTCTGTATTCTTTAAAAATAGAGCTTGCTAAAGAATAAGCTTCTGGAAAATATTGTTTTAAGAAATCAAATCTTTCTTTATGATTTTTTGGCAACAAACCTCTTTCTTTGTAAATTTTCCAATCACATAAAATAACCAATGCTTTAAAATAAGAACTAATAGCAGGATTGTATCTTTCTTTTTCTAATTCGTCATTGCCGCTATCGTAAAAATCCTTAAAGTTAAGCAACAAATCGTTTTCTATACCTTCATTTGTCATGTTAATAAGTTAACAATAGACTAATATTTAAGCTTTTTGGTTAATATGTTAATTTAACTATTATCAAAAAACTTCTCAATCCTCTCCTCATACACCTTACTTATCTTAAAATCCATATCTTTGGGTAAACACCTTAAATAATTCTGCCATGCAAACCTTTCATCCAAGAATATTATGGCTCCTCTATCAGTTTCTGATCTAATACATCTTCCAGCGTTTTGCAAACATTTAGTTATAGCTGGGAAAATATAGCCGTAATCAAAGCCTTTGCCATATTTTTCCTCATAATAATCTATTAATTCTTTAGTTTCTAAATCTGGTTTTTCTAATGGTAAACCAACAATAACAACTCCCTTGAGGAAATCTCCTGGCAGGTCAATACCTTCTCCAAAATTTCCTGATGCTACTGCTAATAAAACAGCACCCTTATCCTTATTTCCCTTAAATTCTTCCAATATTTTTTCTTTTTCTTCTTTGCTCAAGTTTTGTTTTTCTATTAACATTTTTTTATTGCATATATCATATAAATTTTTGAATACTTTATCCCTTAAATTGTAGCTGGGAAAAAAGAAGGCAACGTTTCCAGGTATTTTATTGACAATTTTATTGCAAACATTTGCTATTTTTTTATATTCTTCATTATTTCTTCTGGTAAATTTTGTTGTTGTTTCCGGAACTATTAAACACAATCTGTTATTTTTTGGAAATGGATTATTATAGATTTTTTCTTTTACATTATTAAAACCTAAAATATCTTTATACATGAATGTAGGTGTCAAAGTACCAGACATTATTATTGTGCAATAACTTCTATCTATTACATCTTTTGTAATCAGAGAAGGATCTAAGCATCTATAATTTAAAATTAAATTATTATTGTTAAAATCTTTTTTTAGGATTCTTGCAAATCCATTATCATCATTAAGCCATGCCTCAAGAAATTTTCCTATGCTAGATACATAACTTTGTTTCTGTTTTTCCTTTACTAAATCTCCAATCAAGGAAAATTCATTAATAATATCTTCATATTTATGTTTCTCATTAATCTTATCCACAAACTCATATTTCCTGATTAACTTTTCTTCTTTGTTAAAATTCAAATCAAAACCTAATTCATCAAAAACTTCTTTCAAATTTTTTAACTTAATTAATATATCAAAAAACTCGAACTTATTTGCTTCCTTTATTGCTCTGTCAATAATAAAGATTGAGAGTTTTGCAGTCAGAAGTTCGCGAGCTCTATTAGGAAGATTATGTCCCTCATCAATTATAATTATAGAATTTTCTAATTTTTTATTTGTTCTTGCAAACAAACTATCTCTTATACTAGAATTAAAAATTGTATTGTAGTCAGCAATTATGACTTTAGCATCTTTTGCTAACAAAGAAACCATTTCATAAGGACATAGTTTAGGTTTTTTGCAATTTTCTACTAATTCTTCAACATGCATTGGCCCTAAAACTTTCAATTCATTCAAATTGTTTTCTGCTTGGATTGTTGGCCTCATTGATTTTTTTCTTGTGTTTAAGTAAAACTCGCACTGGCCTTCATCCCTCAACTTCTTGCAATAATCAATAAAATCTGTAGAATTTAATGCCTCAACCTCTTGCAAACACATCCATTTCTTTCCAATAATGTCTGCTACATTAAAATTATTATTGAATTTCTTTTTTATTTGTTTTAATGTATCTACTGCGATTTTATGTTGTGTTTGTCTAGAGGTTAGAAAAAATATTGTTATATCTTTATCCATAACATAACTTAAAGCAGGTGCAAGGACAGAAACTGTTTTTCCAATCCCTGTAGGAGCATGAATTATAATATTTTTTTTATTCTTTATTGCTTCGTGAATATCAGAAATCATAGTGTCCTGTATGCTTCTTATTTTATCGTGCGGAAAAAGAATTTGTTTTAGTTCCTCTTTTGTCATTCAACTTAGAAATACTATTTTATTTATAATTATTTTGTAATATATTGTATTTTTAGTATTGGAATTGTTAATTAATTAATAATATTTTTAAACCAAATGCAATTATATCTAATGTATGGGCCGGTGGCGAAACCTGGCGACTGGTTAACAGTTGGGTAATATCGTGTTCCCTTGGCTATTATAAACCTAAATGGGAAAGACTTCGGGAAATTACAAGTAATTACTTGCGATTCGAAAATTCAAATCCCGACCGGTCCATTTTTTAAAAATGTCATATAAAATCCTTTACACTGCGGATTTGCATGGAAACAAAGAATTCTACAAAAAATTAATAGAAAAAGCAAAAGATGCAGAAATAAAAGCAGTTGTTATTGGTGGTGATTTATGTCCGAAAGGAGGATCAACTGTTGAAGATGGTGTAGCAGTTCAAAGAGAGTTCCTAGAAAGATTTTTTATTCCAGAATTAAGCAAGCTAAAAAAAGATATTTTCTTTATTATGGGAAATGATGATTTTAGAGTCAATGAAACTATATTAAAAGAACAAAATAATAATTTGAAATACATCCATAAAAAAAGGTTTAGCTTGTCTTCCAAAAATATCGTTGGATATGGGTTTGTGAATCCGACTCCATTCAGGCTAAAAGACTGGGAAAAGCTTGAGGATGAAAAACAAGAAATGCCACAACAACTACATGATTATGAAATAAGAACGGTAAAAAAAGAAGAAGGCACAATAAAAGAAGATTTAGATAACTTCATAAAGCTTTCAAACCCAAAAAAGACAATTTATGTTATGCATGCCCCTCCTTTTGACACAAAGCTTGATGTTATAAGTGAGGGTACTCATGTTGGTTGCAAGGCTATAAGAAGCTTTATAGAAAAACAGAGGTTGGTGCATAATTCTTAAATAAGACTCTCCTTATATACTAGAAAGAAGAATTCGATTATTATTCCAGGGGTGGTGGAGGTAACCACCATGACCCTGAAATCTCCAACTAAGAGAAAAGGATACTGGAAGAATTATGAAAAAGCAGATATAAAAGATTATCGCAAAGTTTGGAATATTACTAAGGAAATCGTACAGAAAGAAGACATTCCATTTAAACTCAAGAAGCGAGGAAGACCTCCAAAGCTTAAGCTTTGGATGTATGTTTCCTTAGCTGTAATCTATGTTTATTTTAATGATCCATTCCGCGAAACAGAGCAGTTGCTCACTCTTCTTACAGGGAAAAAACTAGACCATTCTAACATTGTACGCTGGTTTGGTAAGCTTAGCCCTTCTTACATTGATAAGCTGGTCTATGATGTCCACCTCCAAATAATAAAGAAGAGCAACAAAGGAGATTACTTAGCGGATAGTAGCGGAGTTAGTTGTGATCAATACCAAGATACACTTCATCGAGGAGAAACCATAAGAGAGCTTACTCATTGGAAACTTCATATCTTCGCGCAATACCTTC
>JADFLA010000026.1 GCA_022564635.1 Nanobdellota archaeon
AACAATATCCAGGTTCTGTAAAGGTAGATTATTCAAGATTAAGAGAATCTGGAGTAAGAAATGCATTTTTTGATTTTAAATTCAAGGTAACTGGTGATAGTATCATTAACATGCGTGCACTGAATCCATTTTTGATCTCATTAAAAACAAATCATGTTGTTATTGAAGTTGCTAATGACGGTACAGCACCAATCTCTGGCGTAGATATTGTAGCACAAAACACTCAAACAGCAATATCATCTACTACAGCATCTGTAACAAATATTGAAAACGTTGTTATCTTAAACACAAACTGGGATATTGGACATATTGATCCAGGTACTGCAAAATATCTTGAGGCTGATATTTACATTCCAGAAACACTAAAGGGAGTAACATTACGTGTTCCAATGGAATTAACTTACTTTAATGCACATGGAGACCAACATACTATTTCTAGAATTGTTGACTTTTACATCATAGGACTAATTGATGCTAAAATTTATGATGTCAAAGTAATTGAATTATCTGGAAAACCAACTGTAATTGGAGAAATAATTAATGAAGGAAATGCGGATGCATTATTTGGTTTTGTTACACTAGAACCATTAGAAGGTTCAAACATTATAAAATCAACTCAATTTATTGATGAAATTGAAACAGACTCTCCTGTCCCATTTAATGCTCCAATAGAATTTGATGGAGAACCAAGATACGGTGAACATGATATTCGAATTACAGTTAGATACAAAGACGCACTACGAGATGAGCATTTTCTTACCTATGATACAACTGTATTCATTAATGATCCATCAAAAAATCAAGAATCTGAAATTGATTATTCTCAATTCCTAATATTACCTATAGTAGCTGGAATAGGAATTTTTGCATTTTCACGAATTAGAAAGAAAAAACACGAACAATCAACCTAGTATTCTAACCAACCTTTTGTTTTTATTTGTAGAATAGATGGAATCATTGTTAATTGATAATAGCCCCTCTTAAATTATTTTTGTGGACCTTTCGAAGAAATGAAAAAGACGTAGTAAATCTCTATGATTCACTTTCTGATGTGATGAGACTAGCAACAGGTGGTGACATGCTAAATTTTGGTTACTGGACTAAAAATACAAAAGAACCAATTGATGCCCAAAATGAACTTTGCAAAATTTTTGGAGAGTTTTCAGATCTTAAATCAGCTACAAACATAATCGATATTGGGAGTGGATTTTCTGCACCGGCGATTCTATGGAAGACACAATTTAGTCCATTAGAGATTACTTGTGTAAACATAAACTTTAATCAATTAAAACAATCATCATCTAGAATTAACGAATCAGAAAACTCAATTGATGGAATTAATCTTTTAAACTCTACATCAACATCTCTTCCTTTTCCAAACGAGTCAGTCGATAGGATTTTGGCTCTAGAATCATTACAACATGTAAAACACTTGGAAAATTTTATTTCTGAATCAAAAAGAATTCTAAAAAAACATGGTATTTTAGCAATTGCGATACCTGTTATCACAAAAAAAATTACACCAATTGTTGATCTTGGAATATTGTCAATGACGTGGTCTTCAGAACGTTATACAACTGATTATATCAAATTGCTGTTAATTGATAATGGCTTTAAGATTTTAGAATTACAAAATATAGGTCCAATGGTATATGATCCACTCACAAACTATTACATTAGAAACAGAGATGATGTAAAAAATAAAATTCTATCAAAATATCCATCTTATGTCGAAAAAATTCTTTTCAAATCATTACAAAAAATAAAACAGCTTTCAGAAAAAAATGTCATCGATTATGTTTTAATCAAGTGTGAAACACATTAGGTAAATTATGGTTACACATTTCTAAGTAAAAGTTATGCGCATTTCTTAAAAGTGATATTTTTAATAATACATCATAAAATGAAATTAGGAGTAATTCTAGTATTTTCTATAATCACAATCATGATTGTGCCTGCCTATGGTGATGTAACCTCACTCAAAACGGACAAATCAATCTATTCTATTGGCGATAAAATCGTTTTTTTGGGTACCTCAAATAATCCAGGAGAGATAGTTAATGTAGCTATTAAGAATACTTTTGGGAACACTGTGGAATTTAAAAGTGGATTTGTAAATAGTGCCGGTGATTTTTCACTTTTTCCAATAATCGCAGATAATAAAATATTTGATAAAAATACAAAAAGTGAATGGAATTTTTTTGGACAAGCAATTAATGGAAGCTTAGAAGGCAAAAGATTAAAACCTGTACCTATCGTATATGCTTTTTGGTTCGGATGGGTTGCAGAGTATCCTGATACAGAATTATATAACACTTAAAATGATTTTTATATATTAAAAGCAAAGCTTAAATATCTAAACTAGGTTGATCTATTAAAAATGAAAAAAGAGTATTGGTATGCTTTATTGATGGCAAATGTATTGTTTATATTTGGATGTACTCAAAATACCGGAATAGATGTTATAGATGAAGAATCTGGAGAAACATTAAAACTATTGGCAGGCACGACATCAAAATACTACAGATTTGATAAAGCGCATTATGAGCAGTCTTTGCAGGAAGGAAAGGTTATTTTCCTTGACTTCCATGCAAATTGGTGTCCTATATGTGCAAGAGAGAAACCAAGAATTTTAGCAGCTTTCAATGAGTTAAACAATGCAGATATAGTTGGCTATGAAGTTCATTTTAATGATGACGAAACAACAAAAGATGATATAGAAATGGCAAAAAAATATGGCATAACAAACCAATATACAAAGGTAATAATAGATAAAAGTGATAATATTGCTTTAAAAACATTAGAGATATTAGACAAAGACAGGATAATTAATGAATTAAATAATGCAGCAGGTGAATAGTATGGCAAAACGATGGACAATTTTCATTAATAGTGTATTTTTTGTTTTGGGTTTTAGCGTTATATTTTCATTAGTAGGTGTTTTACTGCAGAGTGTATTAGCTAATGTATCATTTACTGTACAACAATGGCTTGGTTATGTAGGTGGTACAGTAATAATATTTTTTGGCATTTATTTGGTTGGATTGATAAAGATACCATTTCTTGAGCAGGAGCATAAGTTAAAAGTTAAGAAGAAATTTAAGTATCAATATGCAACATCATTTGTTTTTGGTTCTGCATTTGCGGTTGGATGGACACCATGTGTGGGAGCTATTTTAGGAGGCATTTTAACTTTAGCTATTGCAAATCCTGCAAGTGCATTTCCTTTATTATTATCATATTCTGTTGGTTTAGGTATTCCTTTCTTGCTTGTAGGCTTATTTACAGATAGAGCATCTGGATTTATAGAAAAAGCAGGACCTAAGCTTAAATACGTTAATTATGTTTTTGGTAGTATTTTAATACTATTAGGAATAGCCGTTTTTACAAATAATTTGTCTAGAATTGCAAGTGTTCCTTTTTTGAGTGATTTACTTATTAGTGTAGGAGAGGGTAGTACTAGTTTAGGAGGAACATTAGGTTTAGGTATCTCCTTTATTGCAGGCCTAGCTTCATTCTTAAGTCCTTGCGTTTTACCTTTAATACCAGCATTTTTGTCATATCTTGCAACAACTGTTGTGAGTGAGAAGAAGGAATAAATCAAGGAAATATTATGATAAAATGAGAAATAGATAATCATATAAAGAATTTAACTGCAACAGTAAAAAATAATGAAAAAAACAAATGTAATAAAAAATAAAAATATTATCTTAATTATTTTATTGGTTGTAATTGCTGGTTCTATTTATTATCTTAATTCACAAAAAGCTGGCCCAAGTGACTTTGAGCCTGTTGAACAATTAAAGCAAACAGAGGATGTTGTTGATATTGAAAAACAGATAGAGGGAATTCCTAAAGCTGCATTTAGTGAATATATTAAAGATGATAAAGCAATAAAACAAAAATCAATGTTGTATCAGGAAGCACCTGAGTTAAGAGGTATCGAAGGTTATATTAATACAGATTCAGATATTAAAATTCAAAGTTTGAAAGGAAAAGTTGTTTTAGTAGATTTCTGGACATATACGTGCATTAATTGCATAAGAACTTTTCCTTACCTCAAAAATTGGGATGAAAAATACAGAGATGATGGTCTGGTTATTATTGGTGTCCATACACCTGAGTTTGAATTTGAGAAAAAATACGAGAATGTTAAATCAGCAGTTGAAAAATATGAACTAAAATATCCCACAGTCCAGGACAATAACTATGCAACATGGAGAGCTTACAAAAACAGATTTTGGCCGCATAAATACCTTATAGATATTGATGGATTTATAAGGTATGACCACATTGGAGAAGGGGGTTATGAAGAAACAGAACAAGTAATTCTGGAGTTATTGAATGAAAAGATGGAAAGAGAAGGCCAAGGGAAAATTGAAGAGGATATGGCAAAACCATCTGATGTTGTTGATGTAGAGTATCGTAAAATTGGAACTCCGGAAATTTATCTAGGCTATGGATTTGCAAGAGGAAATTTTGGAAATAAAGAAGGCTTGCAACCTAATCAAATAATTGATTATAAAATCCCATTAATAGTCAAACCAAACAAAGTTTATCTAGAAGGAAAATGGAAAGTAAATAAAGATGATAGTGAGCTAATAAGTGAGGAAGGAAGAATTGTTTTAGGTTATGATGCAAAAGTGGTTAATGTTGTTGTTGGTTCTGATACAGGTTCTGAGGTAGAAGTGTTTGTAGATACTAATACCTTAGACGAATCAAAAATTGGTGCCGATGTTAAGATAATAGATGATAAGAGTATAGCAACAATAAAAGAAGAAAGGCTCTATAACCTTGTTGATTATGAATATGGTCCGGGTTTATTGGAATTAAGAATAAAGGGCAAGGGATTTAAAATCAATGCTTTTACCTTTGGATAATTACTTTTTGTAATTTTTTTCTTTATCAATCCAAGAAATCATTGATTAATTAAACAAAAACTTTATTAATTATATTTTTTATTGATGGATTATGGCAAAAAACAAAAAAAATATTGTTTTGGGTGTTGTAGTTATTATAATTATAGTTGCTATCATTATTATTCAAAATCCTTTTCAGCAATCAGAAACACCTACTGGAGTTCTTCAAAATAATGAAAACACCGGAATTGATATTGGAAATTTAGCACCAGACTTTATTTTAAATTCATTAGAAGGAAATAATGTTCAGTTAAGCTCTTTTAGAGGAAAGAAAGCTGTTGTTGTAAACTTCTGGGCTACCTGGTGTCCTCCTTGTAGAGAAGAGATGCCTGCTTTTGAGGATATGTTTATTAGAAATAAGGATAAGTTAGAAGTTTTAGGTGTTAATTTACAAGAGAGTGAAAGAGCAATAAGCAATTTTTTATTGGAAATTCCTGTTACTTATCCATTATTGTTAGATCCAGATATAAAAGTAAAAGAACTGTATAATATTTTTACACAGCCTGTAACTTATTTTGTTGACAAAGATGGAATAATTGTGGATAAGAAGTTTGGTCCATTAACACCTAAAGAAATTGAAGACAAGTTTGGTAAATTGGGAATACAATAATTATAAAAAAATAATAAGGGATAATTTAAAAACTCAAAATAATAAAAATAATTATAATGAAAATTGATAACAAAAACAAGCTATTAAATAGAAATTTTAATTAATAAAACAAAGATTAATAACCAACGAAATAAAAAAGGTACAATAGGATAAAAAACATTGATTACAATGATACAATAATTAATAATACCACAAATAAAAAATCAATAATAAAAATTTTAAAAATCAATAAAAATAATAATTTAAAAAATCTTAAAATGAATAAAATAATTTTGATGTTATTGGCATTTGGAGTTGTTTTTTTGGTTGGATGTACTACAGGTACTCAAGTAGCTCGAGAAAGACCAGATCAAATACGAGATACTGGAGAAGCTGATGGTGATTTTGAAATGGAACCTACTGTACAAAAAAAATTGAAAGCGAATCCTGACCTTGAGGATGAAATAAAAACTTTAAGGGATGGAACTAAGTATTTGTTGCACCCAAGAAATATTCTTTCTGGCGGACCACCAAAAGATGGTATTCCAAGTATAGACAACCCTAAATTCGAGTCTGTAGAAGATGCTGATAAATGGCTAAAAGATGATGATCTTGTTCTTGGTTTGGATTATAAAGGAACTGTAAATGCTTATCCTCATAGAATTTTAAATTCGCATGAGATTGTAAATGATTTTGCAGGTGGTGAAAGGGTTTTGGTAACTTATTGTCCTTTATGCAGAACTGGAATAGCATTTAAGCCAATAGTTAATGGAAAAGAAGTTGAGTTTGGTACTTCAGGAAAACTATATAATTCTGAATTGATTATGTATGACAGATTAACAGACAGCTATTGGCCACAAACATTGGGAATGGCTGTAGTAGGACCATCAACTGGCCAGATTCTTGAGAAAATTCCATTAGATACAGTAAGATGGAAAGATTGGAAAAAAATACATCCAGATACGCAAGTCCTATCAAGAAATACAGGCTTCATTAGGAATTATGATAGGAATCCTTATGCAGGTATCCAGAACAGTGATAGAATTGGTTTTGGAGTTACATTTAAGGATAAAAGATTAAGACCAAAAGTCATTGTATATGGTGTGGAATATGAAGGCAATGCAAAAGCTTATGCAGAAGATGATGTTAAAAAGGATAAGGTAATCAATGATGAAGTTGGAGGTATTCCAATAGTTGTTGTTTGGTATGATGATTTAAATACAGTAAAAATATTTGAAAGAACACTAGATGGAGAAACATTAACATTTGAATTAGATAATGGTAAAATTGTTGATAATAATGGAAATGAATGGACTGTACCAGATATGATTGAGAAGTTAGAGATTGTAGACACTTTTGGCCATTTCTGGTTTGCGTGGGCTGCATTTTACCCTCAAACAGATCTTTATAATGCATAATTAGGTATTAATAGAAAAATTTTTAAAAAACAGATATAAAAATTATACAAAACTTTAGGAGGTTGATAAAAAATGGATGGAGAAACGTGTCCAAGCTGTGGAAAAGATAAATGTGAATGTTAATAAATTAATACTATCTTTTTCAAATTTATTTTTTTCTAGTTTTTTCTCTAATATATATTAAAAAATGAAAATTGCGATATTGACGCCAAAATATCTGCCACAGATTAATGGCAATACAACTACAGTGAATAGACTAGTAATTGGATTGAAAAATAAAAAAATTTTAACAAAAGTAATTGATTTATCAAAATTAAAAAATGAAAATCATATATTAAAAATTATTGAAAAATTTAATCCTGATATTGTGCATGCTTTTCATGCTTATAAATCCGGTCCAATTGCTTTAGGAGTTGCAAAGAAACTGAAAAAACCTTTATTAGTTACTATAACAGGGACTGATGTTAATCATGATTTATTTAATAAGGAAAGGAAAAATAAAGTTATTGATGTTTTAAAATATTCAAAAAAAATAGTTGTTTTTCATAAGAGCATTAAAAATAAATTAATTAAAAATAACAATAGATTAAAAAATAAAATAATAATAATAAAGCAATCAGTGAAATTAGAAAGGAAAAAATTTAATTTAAGGAAAAAATTAGGATTAAATAACAATGATTTTGTGTTTTTGATCTTAGCCGGTATAAGGGATATTAAGTATCATTTTTTATATATCAATGAATTTAAAAAACTCAATTCAAAATATAATAATATCAAATTAATTATTTCTGGTCCTGTTTTAGATCAAAATTTTATGAATAATCTTTTCAATAGAATAAAAGATATTGATTGGATTTATTATTTGGAGGGAATACCTCATGATAAGATCTTTTATACTATAAAATCAACTGATGTTGTAATGAATATATCAATTTCTGAAGGAGGCATGTCAAATTCTGTTTTAGAAGCAATGTATTGTGGGAAAGTAGTTTTAGCTTCAAATATTGATGGCAACAAATCAATAATAAAAGATAATTTTAATGGATTGTTATTTAATTCTAAAAATGATTTTATTAAGAAAGCAGAAATGTTGATTAAGAATAAAAAATTAAGATTAAGGTTAGGAAAGAAATCAAAAGAAATTTTGAAGAAGAATTTTTCGTTTAAGGAAGAGATTGAGGATTATGTTGGAGTTTATGAAGTAACTACAAACAAATAATTATTTCTGGAAATTATAATCGCAAGATTTAAATATATAAGTTATTAAAAATAGTAATATATGGCAACTATAGATCAATTACAACCTGGGTATGGTAGCAATGGGCCTCAATCTGTAGAGTATAAAGCTGGAAAAGTACTTGTGAGTAATGGTTTTTTAAATCAAGAACAACTTGATCAGGCTCATAAAATTAGCACGGAAAGTGATGAGAGTCTTCTAGATACTATGGTTTCTGAAGATATGGTGGCTCAGGAAACTATAGAAACAGTATTAAATATTATGTTGAGAATTCCAGCTGTCAATTTAAAGAAGGAAAGAATTAACCCCTTAGTTGTAGATTTAGTTCCTGAGGAATATGTTAGAGAACATATGGCAGTTCCCCTTGGATCCGATATAAATAATTATCTTAGAGTGGCCACAAGATCATACAATGATTCTCAGCTTTTATCTGATTTGGAGTCTATGACTGGCCTAGATGTTAGGTTATATTATCCGATTGGTCGTAAGATCGAAGATTTTATTGATGAAAATTATGGATAACCAAGTCAAGCGTCATCTAATGATTCTTCTTAATTAACAACTTTTTATATTTCTAATTTTATTTATTTTTATTATAAATATTTTTTATTAGAATGGCATCTCCTTCAATATTAGGACTTTCGCTAATAGCAACACCTTTTACTTTAAAATCTTTCAAAGCTTTGATTAATTCTTCATATTTGAGGTCAGATTCTTTTAGGTTTAGATGATGTTTTTCTCCTTTTTCACCGTAAGCAATTCCGGTAATGTGTATATGCATGTTTTCTAAACCTTTTTTGCCTAGTTTTTTCTCTATTTTTTCTAGGATTTCACTAAATTCTTTATAGGAATTATATTTTCCATTGGTTCTTGCATGGAAATGCGCAAAATCAATACATGGCATTACATTGTCAAATTCCTGGCTTAGATTTAGAATTTCATCCAAGTTTCCAAATTGCGATTCTTTTCCGGTTGTTTCCGGCCTTACCCAAATATTATTATTTTCTTTTTTTAAATTTTGAGTTATTTCTTTTAATGCACTTTTAACGCGGTTGTAGGCTTCTTCTTTTGTGCTTTTTTGGTAAAAACCAGGATGAAAACAAACAGACCAGGCACCGCATAAATTTGCAATTCTTGCTGAGTTTAGGATTCTATAAATCGAGGCTTTAAGTTTTGGTTTTTCAAGAGAATTGAGGTTTATATAATAAGGTGCATGACATGTTAAAACAATATCATTTTCCTGGGCAGATTTTTTAACTTCTGGTGCTTTTTCCTTGCTTATGTTAACGCTTCTGACAAATTCCAGCTCCATAGCACCTAATCCAAGTTTTTTTACAACTGCAATGCCCTCTGCTGTGGGGCTGCCTTTACTAGATGATGGAATTCCTGCTGTACCAAATAGAAGCTTATCCATATTAAAAACAAAGAATTAAAATGATTATAAATTTTTCCTTATTAAATATTAGTTTAAGTAAAATAGGATAATTATTTATATGGTATTTAATTCCTAGTTGACTTTAATAAAATGGAAACTGAATTAATGAATAATAAGCGAAGTGTAATGCTAAGTGAAGTATTGCAAGGTCTTAGTCAAAATCCTAAAACTCTGCCATGCAAATATTTCTATGATGAAAAAGGTTCAGAAATTTATAAGCAAATCATTGAGCTTGAGGAATACTATCTAGTTCGGACCGAGCAGGAAATTATGAAGAATAATATTCAAGAAATAATAAGAACTCTTAGTGATGATTGCTTTATAATAGAATTTGGTTGCGGAAGTTCCTCTAGGATTTGTTTATTACTTGACCATATGTCGCCGGCTGCTTATATACCGATTGATATATCTAAAAATGCACTAATGCAATTTGTTAAATCACTCAAGGACAAATATCCAAAATTAAAAATTGTGCCAGTTTGTACAGATTATACTCAAGAATTTAATATTCCTAATTTAAATATTGATTATTCTAAAAAAATTATTTATTACCCAGGATCCAATATTGGAAATTTCAAAAAATTAGAAACATTCAAAATCCTTAAAATTATTCATAACCTGTGCAGACCGAATGGTGGACTTCTCATTGGTATTGATCTAAAAAAAGATAAAGCTACATTGGAAAAGGCTTACAATGATACAAAAGGCATAACAGCTCAATTTAATTTAAACATACTAAATCACATCAATAATGAATTAGGTTCTAATTTTAATATTGATAATTTTAGACACAAAGCTATATATAATGAAAAAAAAGGTCAAATAGAGATGCACCTATTTAGTAAAATTGATCATGAAGTAAAGATTGGAAATCAAACTATTTTATTTGAAAAAAATGAATCTATTTTAACAGAAATTTCTTGCAAATATGATATTAATGAATTTAAAGAATTAGTAAAGGATTTTTTTGAAGTGCAAAATGTTTGGACTGATAAAGACAATAAATTTGGTGTTTTATTTTTAAAAGCAAAATAACAAATTCAATAATAGATTTTTCAATACAATATTTTTTTATAATAATTATTTTTAAATTGAATTTATTAATGAATGAATGATGACGTCAAATGAAGAACTTATAAAATGGGTTAAAGAAGCTAGACAGGAATCTATTGATTTAGTATCTGATTTAAATGAGGATCAATTAACTGTTCCGTATCTTGATACTGTAAATCCTCTTATTTGGGAGATTTGCCATTTGACTTATTTTCAAGAGCTATGGGTTTTAAGAAAAGGTGTTGGTCAAAAACCTATATTCTCTAATGCTGATTCACTTTTTGATTCTATTAAGATAGGCCATGAAGCAAGGTGGAAACTTCCTATTCCCAATAAAGAAGAGGCATTTGATTATTTACAAAAAGTTAGAGATAGAGTACTGGAATTAATTAATAGTGGAAAATTAAATGAGCAACTTAAATATTATATCATCTATTCAGTCTTTCATGAAGATATGCATACAGAGTCTTTAACTTACACTAGACAAACTCTTGGTTATTCTGTACCTAAATTTTCTCATATTAAAAATATCAATGTTCCAAAAGTAAATAATAATATATCGGTTGAAGAAGATGTTTTAATTCCAAATAGAAAATTTATGCTTGGAGCAACTAAAGATACTAATTTTGTTTTTGATAATGAGAGATGGGCGCATGAGGTTAAAGTAGAACCTTTCAAAATTTCAAGAACAGCAGTGACTGAAGGACAATTTGCTAAATTTGTTGATGATAAGGGTTATCAAAGAAAAGAGTTATGGGATAATGAAGGATGGAAATGGAAAAATGCAACGCAAGCAGAACATCCACTTTATTGGCGCAAAGAAAATGATTTATGGCAAAAAAGATACTTTGATAAATATATTCCTATTGATGCTAATAGAGCTGTAATTCATGTTTCTTGGTATGAGGCAGATGCTTATTGCAGATGGGCTAAGAGAAGATTGCCAACAGAAACAGAATGGGAGGTAGCTGCATCAATAGAACCAGAGGGAAACAGTCTTTCCAACAATAAAAGAAATTATCCTTGGGGCAATGAAATTCCTAATACTGATAAAGCAAATTTGGGTTGGCAATCAATGGGAACTGTTGATATCAGATCTCATGAAAAAGGAGACAGTACTTTTGGTTGTAGGCAGATGATAGGCAATGTATGGGAATGGACAGATACAACTTTTAAGCCTTACCCGGGTTTTGTGGCTGATATGTATCAAGATTACTCGCAAACTTCGTTTGATACAAGAAAGGTTTTAAAAGGCGGATGCTGGGCAACACAACCAAGATTAATTAGCAATACTTGGAGAAATTTCTACACACCAGATAGGAGAGACGTCTTTGCTGGTTTTAGAACATGTGAATTAAAGGCTTAAAACAATGTTTTAAACTTTAAACAATAATTTAATATTAAATATAACAATACTTATAATCAAAACATTTAAATAAATCAGATTTACAAAAATAAAGAAGAGGAAAGTAATAAAAAATTAATGGAGGAATTTAAAAATGGCTGAACATAAAGTTAAAGTATATTCAACTAAAACCTGTCCTTGGTGTCATAAAGTAAAGGAGTTTTTAAATGAAAAGAAAGTCAAATTTGAAGATATTGATGTTGGAGCAGATCAAAAGGCAGCTAATGATATGGTAGAAAAATCAGGACAGATGGGTGTGCCTGTAGTGGATATCGATGGAACCATAATAGTAGGTTTTGACAAGGAAGCTATAGAAAAGGCTCTTGCTTGATAAGTTATTTTCAATACCAGCGAAAAATGTTCCATTTTTTAGGTATTTGGAAACCGAAGGTTTCCAAAACTTTTAAAAATAACTGATAATTCCTTTTTTTCTATTAAAATTACTAAAATGAACCTAAAAGAAGAAGCTTTGAAACTGCATAAGGAAAATAAAGGTAAATTAGCAACAAAATCTAAGGTAGAAGTTAAAACAAAAGAAGACTTAAGCCTAGTTTATACTCCCGGGGTTGCAGAGGTTTGCAAGGAAATTGCTGCAAACCCAAAAAGCGTTTATGATTACACTATGAAAGCTAATTCTGTTGCTGTTGTTACTGATGGTTCTGCGGTTTTGGGTTTGGGAAATATAGGAGCAGAGGCTTCAATGCCCGTTATGGAAGGCAAATGTGTTTTGTTTAAAGAGCTTGCAGATATAGATGCTTTTCCAATATGCATCAAGAACCAGAATGATGATGAAATAATAAACCTTGTAAAGAATATAGCACCAGTTTTTGGAGGAATTAATTTAGAGGATATTAAAGCTCCAAGATGCTTTAAGATTGAGGAAGAATTGCTTAATATTGGAATTCCAGTCATGCATGATGACCAGCATGGTACTGCAATAGTTGTTTTGGCTGCTCTGATCAATGCTACAAAGGTTGTTGGGAAGAAAATAGAAGATTTGAAAATAGTTTTTAATGGTGCTGGAGCTGCCGGAACTGCAGTCGCAAAACTGCTTCTTTGCCTGGATGTTGATCAAACTATTTGTAGAAAAGTTAAAGAGATTATTTTATGTGATAGCAAGGGAATAATCTACGATGGCAGGGAAGATTTAAATGAATTCAAGCAGCGAATGTCAAAAATAACCAATCCTAACAATAAGGAAGGTACGTTGAAGGATGCCCTGGAAGGTGCAGACGTCTTTATTGGAGTTTCAAAAGGAGACTTGCTTACTGCAGACGATTTAAAGGTCATGAATAAAGATGCCATTATATTTGCAATGGCCAATCCTGTTCCGGAGATAATGCCTGATGAAGCTGAGAAGGTAGCAACAATAGTTGGAACTGGTAGGAGTGACTTTAAGAATCAGATAAATAATTCTTTAGCTTTTCCTGGAGTTTTTAGGGGTGCTTTAGATGCAAAAGCAACTAAAATAAATAATGAGATGAAGATAGCTGCTGCAGAGGCAATAGCAAGCTGTGTGGAACCGACAAAAGACAATATATTGCCTTATACTTTGGATAAGAATGTTGTTACTAAGGTTGCTGAGGCTGTTGCTAAAATGGCCAAGGAAACTGGTGTTTGTAGATAAATTAGTTAGTTATATGCACCAGCTAATTCCGTTACTCGTTGCCAAAATTCAGGAAGATTGCGCTGAATAAGAGTATCCAATGTTGTGTATATTACAAGACCAGATGCTTCGAGCCCGTGTGCTCTAATATGTTTTTGTATAGTTCTTTGACCCTCAGCTAAGACATTAATATTTGTAGTCCTAAGATACTCGGAGAATTTTATATCTTCGTAGTATCCACCCTGATCGACGAGAGAACCCCGGTTATTCAATTCAAATGTTGTTAAACCCACGAGTAATGCCTGTCCGTTGGGAAGTTTGCCAATTATGTACCCATGCTTCTGTATCAAATCGGCATTCTCCGGCAGAGGTGTTCCTTCCATTTGTAAGTCAATTATTGGAGCAGATATGTATCCTTCTTGTTCGATGGGTTGATCGGAATATTTTAATCCTATAGGTTTTTTAATTCCTGGAACCACTTCAACCTCTGCAAAAATTCCGTACTGCCCAACTGGTACATTACTCAATCCAACTGTAAAATCCTCTGTTAGTAATGCTCCCAATGTATCCAAAACCGGACCATAGTAATTGGTGCTCGTTGTGTCAGACTCAAAGGTGTGTATAGGGTATGTCTCTCCCAAGCGATCAACTAGGTCATGAATTTCCTCATGTTGAGATATGACAAATGTTTTCAGATACTTACCAGCCCTTATTAAAGCCATATTTACAACTTTTACATCCGTACGCAGAATGCCGGCATTGCCTTTATTTGAGTAGTTTTCGTGGGTTGTCTTATAAGTCGAAAGTGTTTCTCTCCAGACATCGAATAGATACATATCCAGATCTAAATCGCGTTTGACATTCAGCTCTACTTGTGCTGGATTCCACTCACTGATTCCTTGGTTAGGATTTACATTAGACGTAGTTCCAGCCAGCTGTTTCAACTTTGCATCTAGCTCCATAGCCACTTCTGGAATCACCACCGTTGGATAATCAGTTTGCATTAAGTAGTGCCAGACAGATAATGACGAAAGATATGATTGGAAACTTGCTAAAATTTGTGATAAACCTACATACACTACGGGATTAGGTTCTTCCAGTACATGCTCTTGTCCAGGTTTGACAAGATGTGGCATAGCTTCGGTGAATGATGTGAGTCCTTTTGATTTTGGTATAAGTTTAGGAGTAGGCAATTCTATTTCTTTTGAGCTTGGTTGAAGGTTACGTGCTTTCTCTAGCCACTCAGGCTGTGTCATATTAAACAGTAATGAAAATGTATTTTTAAACTTAATTGATTTATTGTCTTACAATACCCAATATTTAAAAATACAATCTAACTTCTTATATTTATGAAAAACATATTATTTTACAAGTATGTTGATATTGAAGATTCTGAACAATTAAAAGAAGAACAATTTAATTTAAGTAAATCTCTTAATCTTTTAGGCACGATTCTAGTTGCTAATGAAGGAATTAATGGTTGTTTATCCGGAAATGAAAAGGATTTAGAAGAATATAAAAAAATATTAATGAAAAATAAAAGATTTTCTGACATTAAATTCAAGGAAGGTCCTGCAAATAAACATACATTCAAAAGATTACATGTTAGAGTAAGAGATGAAATAGTTTCTTCCAATTTTGATATTAATGTTAAAAATGCAGCTCCTTATATTGAGCCAAAACAATTAAAACAATTATTAGACAATAATGGTGGAATAATATTACTAGATTCTAGAAATAAATATGAAGTCAATATAGGTAAATTCAAAAATGCAATACATTTGGATTTAGATACATTTAAACAATTTTCATTAAAAATAAATCAATTAAAAAATAACAATAAAGATGACAACAATAAAAAAATTCACAATAATAAAAATGAAATAAATAAAAAATTATTGAAAAATAAAAAAATTATTCTCTATTGTACTGGTGGGGTTAGGTGTGAGAAAGCCTCTGCTTTTTTAATAGAAAACGGCTTTAATAATGTTTTTCAGCTTCATGGAGGAATTCTTTCTTATGGCAATGAATGCGGAAATACGCATTGGGAGGGCAAATGTTTTGTTTTTGACACAAGAGGGGCAGTAGATATAGACCCTAATTCTCAATCAGAACCAATAACTCAATGTGTTTTATGTAACTTACCGAATGCTGATTTGCATAATTGCGCTTTAACCACATGTGATAAGTTTTTTACTGCTTGTGAGGATTGTTTTAAAGTGTTGAAAGAGTGTTGTAGTAAGAGGTGTAGGGGTGAAATTAATATTTGATATTATAAATTAATATTAATTAATTAGGAATTATCTTGACTTCTAGAATTTTAAAAATCAACCAATCAAAAATATTTTGAATTATTAATGTTTCTGCATATGATTATTGTAAACTGACATTAATACCTCTTTAGGAAACACTTCAGTGTAAAGAGCAAGTATACCCACTGTATATAGGTTATTATCTGGTACTCTTAAAGGTGGGTTAAATTCATTATGTTCAGGACCTTTAGTTCTTTTCAAGGATGATTTTCCGTTTAAACCAGGACCTTTAATGTTTATTGCGTGTATGCCACTAAGCATATTTGAAAACCGTCTATAATCATTAATTCCTTGGCCTAATCCATTTTTCATGTTGGAGTATATCATTACATATACTCCTACCTCTACTGTACCTTCCTTCTGGTAATCTGTATAAGGACTTGATCTAAAGTATGCATGGGTCCGTACTTTCATACTTCTAATTTTTCTATCTATAAAAGTACTTACACTATCACTAGCTTTCTCTGTTATAATCTTAACAGCTTGTTTTTCTTCTGTCGCTGCTAAGAGGGACTTAACGTTTTCATCTAACGATGCTTCAACATTATTACCAAATTCGGTTAATCTGCTATCTAAACTATCTCCTAGTTGTTTGAATGCTTCGTACTGCTCTTGAGCATTTTTTCCGTTTAAGCTAATTAAATCTACAAAACCTCTTACTATTTCGACATCTGAAGCTATAGATCTGTGATTCATAAGTATCAAAAATGGAGTAGTAATTTCTTATTTATAAAGGTTACTATTAAACAGTTACATCAAGCTAATAAAACAATTAAAATTTAGTGTAATTGAAGTCTTATTTAAGCTTATCCTCGTTCCAAAACAACAAACCTATAATCATAAGGATTCTCAGCATCTCTTTCATGCTCTTCATATGATATTTCTTTCCATTCCTCAATTTTATATTCTGGGAAATAGGTGTCACCATCGAACTCTGCATCTATGAATGTTAAATACATCTTATTTGCTTTAGGGAGGAATTCTTTATAGATTTGAGAGCCACCAATGACCATTATTTCTTCAACATTTCCAACAGCTTTTAATGCTTCATCTGCAGAGTGTACAATAATGCAGCCTTCTGCTTTGTAATTTTGATCTCTGGTTATTATTATGTTTGTTCTGTTAGGCAATGGTTTTCCTATTGATTCGTATGTTTTTCTTCCCATAATTACTGGTTTTCCTTTGGTATTGTCTCTAAAGTATTTCATGTCTGCTGGCAAATTCCAAGGCAAAGAATTATCTTTTCCTATTACGCGGTTTTTCCCCATTGCTGCGATAAGAGAGATGATCATTTTGATTATAGTTCATTATTAATTTTTTACAATGAATTAACAATAATTAAAATAAAAAATAATAAATCAAATGGCCATAGGTGCCTTGATAGCAGGATGGTGTTCATAATTCACTAACTCAATATCTTCCATTTTAAAATCATCAATATTTTTTATATTTGGATTGAGTTTTAATTGAGGTAAAGGTAGTGGTTCTCTTTTTAGCTGATCTTTTACTTGGTTAAAATGATTAAGATATATGTGGCAATCTCCTAGAGTATGGACAAACTCATGTGGTTCTAGGTCAGTGACTTGTGCTATCATGTGTAATAACAATGAATAAGATGCAATATTAAATGGTATACCTAAAAACATGTCGCAAGAGCGTTGATACATTTGTAATGATAGTTTATTATCAGCTACAAAGAACTGGAAAAATGTATGGCATGGTGGCAAAGCCATCTGCTCTAGTTCACCAGGATTCCAGGCATTTACAATGATTCTTCTGCTAAAAGGCTCTTCTTTAATTTTCTTAATTGCTTCTGTAAGCTGATCAACTTCTTTACCATCAGGATTCTTCCATTTCCTCCACTGAACACCATAGATTCTTCCTAAATCTCCAGAAAAGCGGGCTTTTGGTTTCCAGTAATCAGCTTCTGCATTAGCATCCCATATATGACAACCAAGCTTTTGTAGTTCTTTAACATCAGAGCTCCCTTTAATAAACCATAATAGCTCAGCTTTCATTGAGTTAAAAGCTAATTTCTTTGTAGTAACAGCAGGAAAACCATCATTCATGTTAAAGCGCATCTGCATTCCAAATACTGCTCTTGCACCAGTGCCCGTTCTATTTTGCTTATCTGTACCATTTTCGAGAACATGCTTTAGAGCATCAAGATATTGTTTCATTATTTACCCCCATTACAATGAAAAAATTAAATTTTTTCAAGTATAAAAAGTATTTCATACTTTTTATACAATAAAATTTAACTAATTTTAAATAAATTGCGGTTTAATAAGCAATTTAAGGTTAAAAGAAACCTTTATAATTCAAAGCCACTATTATTCAATTTTAATAATAATTTTAATAAGAACAAGAAAATTTCATAAATTATTCAAAATAGTGAAATTTTCTATAGTTTAGTAAAGTTTTGAAAATCAAAGATTTTCAATCCGATTGGAAATCGTAGATTTCCAATAGTTTTCACTCCATTCAAACTTTATAAACAATGAAAAAAATAAATAATAAATATTACGGAATGATTGCTTTAATTGTAAGTTTTTTTGTTCTATTACTATTCCTATTACTAGGATTAATATTATCCATTTTCTTTATTCAAAATTTATTTATGGGAATTTCTGGCTTTGGTTTAATGCAGATATTATTCTTTATCATAGGTCTTTACTTGATTTACAAGCCAGTGATGTACATTAAATTTTTAATAAAAAACAAAAATAAATTTAATGAGATATTTAATAAATTTATACAAGAGAATAAAAAGACAATCATTATAACAACAATATTATCCATAGTTCTTTTATTTTTATTTTATTCGAATATTTCTACGAATTTTGATTTTTTTGTCAATGCGGTTTTGTACCTTCCAATATTCCTTCTAAACAATTTGGTTTTTATAGTAAATATTTTTTTGTTGAGATACAATTTAATGTTCCTTACACCGCTGATCAGCTTAATCCTGCCTATAAGCGAAATTCTATTTTTGTTTGAGGTTTCTAGGTTTATATCTAAATTTTTTAAGAGTAAAAGATAATTTTATATATTTCTTTATAATAGGCTCTTAATCAAGACAAAAAAATGGTTGTAGGACTTATATTAGCGTTGATTTTGAGCGTAGTTGATTTTCTTACAGAAGGTCTTTTCTCAAAATCAAGCCCTTCTAAGATGAAGTTTATTTCTGTTTCTGCTGGTGTTTCAGTGTCTTATATATTCCTTATTTTACTTCCTGAAATATATAAAGGAGCAATGGCATTAAATAGGCTTTTATTTCTTGCCATATTGTTTGGATTTGGAGCATTCCATCTAATTGAGAAATATATTAGACAAAACTTTACTGGGCCTGCACTAAGAAAAGAACATAGAGCAGTGCATTCATCAACTTCATTTGTATATTTTTTTGTTGTTGGATTCCTTTTGGTAAAGTTAGCGGAAAGTACCGGCAGCATATCTGCAGTATTGTTGTTTATACCGATAATGCTGCATATAATAATAGATTCCCTGCCCAGGAGACATACAAAAAAACATCATCTGAGGGCATTATCTGCTAGTTCTCCTTTTTTAGGTGCCATTTTAGCATCGTTTATTGATGTCGGAGCAACGGGAAATGTAATATTACTGGGAATTGTTGGAGGAGCTTTGCTTTATACTGTAGTTAGAGAATCTCTGCCAAGAGACAGAGAGGGAAAGCCAATGTATTTTGTGACAGGGCTGCTTCTGTTTACTGTTGTAATACTTCTATTATGGAATATTGGGTTTTAGAACACGCGAAAATCGTAGATTTTCGGTGTCCTGGAAATCTTCGATTTCCATGACTATAAAATAATAATCATTAAAATATAATTCAATAATAAAGAAAAAAATCAATTAAAAAATAAATAAAAATAAAGAAAAAATAGTTTTAACTTTAAAACCTAGAAGCATTAAATCTAAAATCTTCTATGCTTTTGGTAACATTCCCTGCAATAAACAGGTCTACCTTCTTTTGGTTCAAAAGGAACTTCAGCTTCCTGACCACAATCTGAGCAGGTAACTTTGTGCATTTCCCTTGGACCAAAATCTCGGTCTCTAAATCCCATTATATTCTCACCTATGTTCTTAGTTATACATAAAGATTTACTAGAAGTAGAATCCTTCTGTATACTAAGTTTTAGTAAGCTTTTCTAGTATATAAAGGTATGGTTTTTTTACGCGCCCGATTTTACGTTGCCGTAAAACACTGTGGGGTGCTTTGCACCCCACTACTAGTGTGCAGGAATGCACAACCGTAAAACAGCGTATTGGGATGTCTTCGACATCCCGAGACAGAGATATATCAGAAGCAAAAAACTAAAATTGAAAATCATTCATCACTTTTCTCAATGTCTCTTTGCATATCTCTAACCTGCTTATATTCCTGGGCCATATTTAAGAAATATTCATGGATTCTTGTATCATTAATAAGCTCTGGGTGGAAGGTTGTTATTAATAAATTATTTTGTCTTACCATGACTGGATGGTTATTATGCTCTGATAGTACCTGACAACCGTTGTAAAAGCTCTTGATTATAGGTGCTCTTATGAAAATTCCTTTAAAGTCTCCAATGTCTTTTATGCTTAGATTTGCTTCAAAACTGTTTATTTGACTTCCATATTCGTTTCTTTTTATGCTTATGTCTGCTAATGCAAGTTTTGGCTGTGAACTTCCAATTATATTTTTTGCGAGTATGATTGCACCTGCACAGGCTCCATAAATTGGCATTCCTAGCTTATGTTTTTCTTTTATAGCTATATCAAGCTTATACTTTTTTATTAACATGCCAATAGTTGTGCTTTCACCGCCAGGAATTATTAAGGCATCTAAATCCTCTAGATCCTGAGGTAATTTTACTTCTACCGGTTCTGCATCCAGTTTTGTCAAAATTCTTTTATGTTCCCTTACATCTCCTTGTAAAGCTAGAATTCCTACTTTCATATTCCTCGTTCCTGCATTTTAAGCTCTAATTTTTCTATTTCCAGGCCTTTCATTGGTTCCCCTAAGCCTTTGGAAACTTTTGCAACTATTTCTGGTTTATCATAATGAGTTGTGGCTTCAACGATTGCCTTGGCTATTTTTTCCGGGTTTTCAGATTTGAAGACTCCAGAGCCTACAAAGATTCCATCACAACCTAGCAGCATCATCAGGGCAGCATCGGCAGGCGTTGCAACACCTCCAGCTGCAAAATTTACAACAGGTAGCTTTTGCATTCTTCTTGTTTGGTCTAAAAGCAAAAAAGGAACTGTCATTTTAACTGCTTCTTTTTTAATCTGCCTTTGTGACATATTTTTTAGCTGCTCAATTTCTTCACTAATCAGATTTATATGCTTGACAGCTTCAATTATGTTCCCGGTTCCTGGCTCTCCTTTTGTTCTTATCATAGCTGCACCTTCATTTATTCTACGCATGGCTTCTCCTAAATTTCTTGCTCCGCATACAAAAGGAACCTTGAAAGAATGTTTGTCAATATGATTATCAGCTGCTGGTGTTAGAACCTCGCTTTCATCAATATAATCAACTCCTAGGCTTTGTAGAATTTGAGCTTCTGCAAAATGACCTATTCTTGCTTTGGCCATAACCGGTATGGTAACAGCTCTCATAATCTCTTTTATTTTTTTTGGATCTGCCATTCTTGCTACCTGTCCGGATTTTCTTATGTCGGCTGGTATTCGTTCTAGTGCCATAACAGAAACAGCGCCTGCTTTCTCAGCTATCTTAGCATGCTCAGCAGAAATAACATCCATTATTACTCCGCCTTTAAGCATCTCTGCAAGACCTTTTTTTAAGCGGAAAGTTCCAGTAGTACCATTAGTATCCATGACTATCCCCATAATTTAGGAATATGGATAGAAATTTAAAGGTTGCGGAAAAATAGAGGTTGGTGCATAATTCTTAAATAAGACTCTCCTTATATACTAGAAAGAAGAATTCGATTATTATTCCAGGGGTGGTGGAGGTAACCACCATGACCCTGAAATCTCCAACTAAGAGAAAAG
>JADFLA010000027.1 GCA_022564635.1 Nanobdellota archaeon
TACCTTATGAAAACAACCTCATCATATTTATCGGCAGGGGACAGAAAAGAACTCTTAAGGAGATAAGAGAAAGGAATAAAATTTTTATATAAGAATATTTATACGTGGATTTTCCCTGGTGCAGTTGAGAAGTAAGATAGGTTGAAAGACGACTTCCTGACAGAAAAATTATATTACGTACTTTACGTAACGTAAAAAACGAAATTGAAATACCCTTCCCACAGAGAGATGTTCATTTAATAGAAAATAAGAAAATCATCAAGTAGGATTGCTATATGAAATAATTGTTAAGTAAAGTAATTACTAATATCTACTTTTTCTCTTTGACCTTTTATACTTTCACAGTAGTAGCAGCCCTCTTTTCGATTCTCATTCCTTTTTCTAACTATTCCAATTGAACCATAATATGTTAAAAATTTATTTGCCACTCTTTTACCAGTTACGTGAAGCATAAATTCATTGACCGCAAGGGAAGCTATTATACCGTTTAGAGAAACTACAGCAGGGCCACTACCATTTAAAACCTTTTTATCAATCCCATATATAGCTTCCTCGTCTTTTCTGGCATTTGGGTTATCTAAATATTTTCTTGCCTCAGCTGGATTAATCTCATTTAGGCAATATAGACAAGGATTGTCTCCATTAATAAAGATAATGTGTCCACCATATTCATTTTCACTGATTAATATTTCTGATGATACATCAAAGTAACCTATATTATATGCTAATGCTACTTCATTTAAGAACAATCTTGCACCATCATTATCTACACATCCAAAAATATAGTCAGTATTTAGCAGACATTTAAATGACTCTTTTGAAATTACTGATCCTTTCATTTTTATTACATTAATATCTGGATCTATTTCTTTAATTGTTCTTTCGGCAATATTAATTTTTGGAGTTTATATCCTATTAGGTAAAGGATTTGCAGGAATAAAAGTAAAACAAAGCAAGCCTAAAACTTATTTTGGCTCATTTTTATTCGGTTCTGCTTTAGGAATTTCATGGACTCCTTGTGTAGGCCCTATTTTGGTAGCTTTGTTACTGTTGGCATCCACAACGAGTTCTGTTCTTACAGGAGGTTTGTTGTTGTTTATGTATTCAATTGGACTTGCTTTTCCACTTATTTTAATATCTACATATCTTGGAAAAATAAATAAAGAGGGCAGGTTATGGAAAATTATAGAAGGTAAAGAATTGCATATAAAATTTGGAAATAAAATATTTTCTATCCATACAAATAATTTAATATCTGGATTATTGTTTATTATCATGGGTTATTTAATATTCTCAGGAATACTTTTCGCATTTAATCAGTACGTCGCTGCAACATCTTTCCAGAAATTTATATATGGAATAGAAGACTGGCTTTTGGGATTGGTAAAATGAGTACAATAAATAATTATTCAAAAAAAATAATTTTAATTTTAGTATTTTTAATTATTAATTTATATAATGTTATAGGGCATCTTGAAGGTGGAAAAGATAAAGCAGTTAATGGTTATTTAATAGATTTTGGCTATGATCCAAAAAACCCTATAGCAAATGAAAAAACCGTAATTGTAATAAGCTTGTTTAACGAAACAACAAATGAAGTTATTGAACCAACAAGTATGTGGATTAGAGTCTCATCTACAGAAGATGTTATTTTTGCTGGAACCTTTAAACCAGAAAACCAAAATGTTGCATTTAGCTTCACTTTTCCTCATGGAGATGTATTTGAAATAACAACAAGGTTTTTTGAAGATGAAAATTTAATTGTTGAGACGGATTTTGATATAAATGTTAAAGGAAAAACTTATTATTCAAAAATTATTATTTTGTTTTTATCTTTAATATTACTTGTAATTGTTCTTAAGAGCATTTTGTTCAAACCTAAAAAAGTTTAAATATTATTATGTTATGAGTTGGAATATGCAAGTTTCTGATGTTAAATGTCCAAGGTGTGGAATTAAATTGATAGAGAGACATTGTAAATTAGTTTGTTTAAAGTGTGGTTTTATGGAAGATTGTTCTGATCATCAATAAGTTTTTTAAAACAATAAATTATACTGGTTCTTGTGCCACGGTCGCATAATCTGGCATTGCGAGAGGCTCGAACCCTCTTGGTCGCAAGACTGTGTAGGTTCAAATCCTGCCCGTGGCGTTAATATTTATAAATAGATATTCATTACTTCTATTAATGAGGAATATATTACTTAATACAATATTTATGATATTTTTATTAATTACACTAGTTTTATTTACATTATATAATATGATTGATACTCCTGAAACAAAAGAAAATATTGGAGGATTTAACGAAATCACTGGAGCTATGAAGACTTATGAAATTTCTCATCATATAGGAAAGTTCTACCAACCGACTAAAAAATATACTAAGAGATATGATGAAAAATTATTTGAATATTTAGAGCATATACAAGAACAAAGAGATAAGACTTTTATGAGGGGCAAGGTATTTCTAAGAGAAAAATAATGGCGGTGACGGAATTTGAATCCGTGACTTTTACATGCAGCAAGATTATTCTTAGCTACTCTACGTAACCCAGTTAAGCGAGCAATCATTGGCCAAAGCCTCAGAGCTCAAAGATATGAGCGTAGCGCTCTAAACCAGGCTGAACTACACCGCCAATAATCTAAAAGAAGATTATAGTGTTTTAAAAAGATTGCTGTACTAAATCGTTTATTGAGAACGTACAATAGTGTAAGTTGGCGTTTCTCCACTGGCTATATTTAATGAATGTAACAAACGATTAATGTTATTGATATTCCACAAAAACATATCTCTATAATATTCTGTTTGTTTAGGTGATACTTGTTGAGCTCTTTGAGTAAATTCAGAATATAATTCATGTAGGCTGAGTTGTTGAAGCTTATGAATTTGTTGCATAACAACTTCGTTATTTGGATCTGCAGTTAAGCCGAAAAGAACTAATCTTCGTTTAACATCATTTAAAGAAAATCTTCTTTCTACTGGGCGTGAAAAATCTAATTGATAAAATGTATCATTATCATCAATTAAAAATTGTCCACGATTGATGTCACAATCTAATCTTCCTTCCAATATATCTGATGTATCTCTTATTTCCATAGTGTACGCTGCCAGTAATCTAGGTACAATAGCTACTTGACCTCTAACTTTTAACTCATCTATCCATGGATGGTGTGACGGAAAAATAAATTTAGACAAAACATAAGGTTTCTCTCCAATATCGGTATATTCTATTCTGGAGAAGGACAATCTAAAAGACGACTCATATGAGAACCGTATTCTTCAAAAACTAAACCTGAACCTCCATCCCTTTTCCCTATCCAGAATTGCCCCTGTTCGTCAACTACCAGCGGTTTATGTTCATACGGCTCCATATTAACCCAATAGGTAAAAAATAAGCCACCGTCTTTTTGGCTTATGAGATGATCTTCGAGCATTTCCTCTAGTTTAGGACCTACTATTTCCCCGATTTCTTCTACACCACTAAAAAATCTACCATTTCTCATAAATTAAAAGAATCAATATTCATTTAAAAATCTAATGTAAAATACTTAAAAAAATTTAGCAACTTATAAATAGAACATAATTAATAAATTGGATATGATAATAATTGGTTGTTCTCATGGAAAGTATTTAGCGCAAAAAATAGCTAAGAAGCTAAAAGTTCCTTATTCTGATTTAAAAGTAAAAAAGTTTCCTGATAATGAAATTGGTGTAAGGTTTATGAATAATGTTAGAGGGAAAGTTGTTGTATTGGTTCAATCGTTTTATGGAAATGTAAATGATTGTGTTGTGGAAGTGTTGTTTGCTGCTGAAACTGCTAAGGATTTAGGAGCTAAAAAGGTCATTTTAGTTGCACCCTATCTTCCATATATGAGGAAGGATAAGAGGTATGAGTCGGGCGAATGTATAAGCTGTATAGCTATTGCCGGTATTATAAGCAAATCTTTAGATAGAGTGTATGTAGTAGATCCTCACCTGCATAAAGATATAAAACTCTCTAAGCTTTTTTCCATTAAATCTGTAGAGTTGACTTCAAATCATTACATTATTGATTACATAAAAAGAAATATTAAAAATCCTTTAATTGTGGGTCCGGATAAAGGAAGTCTGGGAATGGTTAAGATTATTTCAGGAAAATTAAAATGCAAATATATGATTATGGAAAAGGAGAGGATTTCTAGCAGTAAGGTAAAAGTCAGAATAAATAAAAAGATTAATTTGAATGATAAAAATATTGTTTTTGTTGATGATATAATTAGCACTGGAAATACTATTTTAGAGTCTGTAAAGGTTCTTAAAAAATTTGGAGTAAAAAAATTTGATTGTATAGCAGTTCATGGAATTTTAGTGGAAAATGCATTGGAAAAATTGAGAAAAGCAAAGGTTAAGGTTGTTACTACAAATACGATACCCAATAATGTTGCTAAGATAGATATTTCTGGATTAATAGCAGAGGCATTAAAAAATAATTAATAATTATCTATTCTAATATGCTTTTCCAAAAATAACCAAGAATTTACCTTCTTTGTTGCATTTAATGCACTTACCTATTTTCTTTGGTTGTTGAAACGGTATTAATCTGGAAGTTGCACCATCTGTTTTGTCTTTAATCTCATCTTCACATTTTATATTTCCGCAGAAATTGGCTTTGACAAGCTTTCTATTTTTTATATATTTTAAGAAATCATTCCAGTTTTTAGATTCAACAATATTCGAATTCAAGAATTTCTTTGCTTTATTAAATAGAGAGTTTTGTATGTCTTCTAAAGTGTTTTTTATTTTTTTGTCTAGTTGAGTAAGTTTTACAAATTCTTTTTTGTTATTATCTCTTCTTACCAAAACTACCTGCTTTTTTGCAACATCTTTTGGTCCTATCTCTATTCTTAATGGAACTCCTTTTAGCTCCCACTCGTTGTATTTCCATCCTGGTCTATAATCATCTCTGTCATCTAATACAACTTCATAATTTTTTAGCATATTTTTAATTTCATTAGCTTTTTTTATAATCTTTTTTTTATCTTCAAAGTAGATAGGTACAATAACTATGGTTGTTGGAGCGACTTTTGGCGGCAAAACTAAACCTTTGTCATCAGAATGTACCATGACTAAAGCTCCAATCAATCTTGTGGAAATACCCCATGAATTCTGCCATGGTAACTGTTTGCGTTCACTTTTGTCTAAATATGTTATATTGAAAGCTTTCGCAAAATTCTGGCCTAAGTTATGGCTTGTACCCATTTGCAAGGCTTTGCCATCAGGCATTAGAGCTTCTACTGTATAAGTTCTTTTAGCGCCTGCAAATCTTTCTTTTTCGGTTTTTTCTCCAGCTATAACAGGAATTGCGAGCAATTCTTGACAAAGTTTTTTATATTCCTCTAAGTAAATTTTTGCTTCTTTTTCACATTCTTCTTCTGTTTCATAAACGCAATGGCCTTCTTGCCACAAGAATTCGCGGGTTCTTAAGAATAGCTTTGTCTGCTTTACTTCCCACCTCAGTACATTGCACCATTGGTTTAATCTTAAGGGTAAATCTCTCCAACTTCTGATCCATTTTGAGTAGGAATCATAAATTATGGTCTCTGATGTTGGCCTTAATGCATATTTCTCTTTTTGCTCTTCGTCCATAACCCATGCAAGTTCCGGTGCAAAACCTTTTGCGTGCTCTGCTTCTCTCTTAAAAAAAGATTCTGGAATTAATAATGGAAAATAAGCATTTTTTACATTGAGCTTCTTAATTCTATTATCAAAATTATGTTGTATTTTTTCCCATATAGCATATCCTCTTGGCTTAATAATCATAAATCCCTTAATCATAGAATGATCTGCTAGCTCTCCTTTAATGACTACTTCATTATACCATTGGGAAAAATCTTCTGTCTTTTTTATTGAAATTCCAAGCTTTTCTTGTTTTGTCATTTTATTTTTATTTTTTATTAGATTTATAAATTATTGGATTTAAACTTAATATAATTTTCCTCCAATTTCAACATCTCTTTCTGGCTGAATTAAAACACAATGCTTATTTTTTCCAGGTAATCCTAAAGTTAAAACTTCTGATGTTGCAGACCCTATTTGTCGTGGAGGAAAATTAACTACACAAAGAACTAATTTTCCTTTCAAATCTTCTTTTGTATAATTTGTACATAGCTGAGCGCAAGATTTTTTAATTCCTACATCTTCTCCAAAATCAATTCTTAATTTATATGACGGATTTCTTGCTTTTGGAAAGTCCTCTACTTCTATTATTTTTCCAACTCTAATGTCTAAATTGTTAAATTCTTCTATTGTTGCCATTTTTTATTTTTTAGGATAAAATATTGTCCCTAATTTTTTGCCCTTGTTTAATTCTATTAAAGTACTTTTTCTTTTTCCATTTGCCATTATTGTCAAAATTCCTGCTTCTGTTGCAAGTTTTGCAGCCGCTATTTTTGATTTTATTCCTCCAACACCGAGCATTGATTTTCCACCTAGATTAATTATTTTGTTGTCAAATTTGTGCACGTCTCTTATAATTTTTGCATCTTTACTTTCTGGGTCTTTATCATATAAACCATTGACTACTGTTAGTATTATTAATATTTCTGCTTTTACTTCTTTTGCTACCATTGCTGATAATTTATCATTATCTCCAAAAGATGGTCCTATTTCATTAATTGAAATTGGGTCATTTTCATTTATTATCGGGATAGCGTTAAGTTTTAGTAGTGTATTAATGCTGTTGCCAAAGTTGATTTCACTTCTGGTGTCTGAAAGGTTGTCATATGTAAGCAGAATTTGTGCTACCTTTATGTTATGCTTGTTAAAAAATTGCCCGTATTTAGAAATTAAAATGCTTTGCCCTACTGCAGCGCAGGCTTGCTGCATTTTTACTTCTTTAGGCCTTTTTACAATATTAAGCTCTGCCATACCTGCCCCTATAGCTCCACTAGTAACTAAAAGTATTTCTTTGCCTTGTTTTTTTATTTTTGCGATGTCATCTACTAGACTTTCAATAATTTTATAATCCAATTTGCCGTAAGCATCAGTAAGTACATTAGTTCCTATCTTAATGACAATTCTGTTTTTCATTTTATTTTTTTATGAGTAAATTTTTTCTTTCCATCAGCATAGTCTTTTACAACTTGGCCACTGCCTTTTAGCACATATTTGTAAATTACTAAACCTTCCAGGCCAACTGGACCTCTACTATGTATTTTTGATGTACTTATTCCAACTTCTGCTCCTTTGCCATATCTAAAGCCATCCGCAAACCTTGTAGAACAGTTATGCATTATAGAACTTGAATCTACTAAATCTATGAATTTATCTGCTGTTTTTTGATTTTCTGTTACAATTGCATCTGTATGTTTGGAACCGTATTTGTTTATGTGGTTAATGGCCTCATCTTCATTATTAACTATTTTTATTGATAAAATAAGATCATTATACTCTGTTTTCCAATCTTTTTCAGTAGATTTTTTGATATTTTTTACTATCTTTCTGGTTTTATTATCTCCTTTTATCTCTACATCTGCTTTTTTAAATTTTTTTATCATTATTGGTAAGAATTTATTTGCTATTGCTTTATGTACCAATAAAGTTTCCATTGCATTACAAACAGCTGCATATTGGCATTTTGCATCATAGCTTATATCGATAGCTTTCTTTATGTCAGCATCTTTATCAACATATACATGGCAAATACCTTCTGAATGTCCAAGTACTGGAATCTTTGTGTTATCTTGTATAAATTTTACAAACTTATTACTTCCTCTTGGAATTAACAAATCTATATAATCATTTAATTTTAATATTTCTTTTACTTGCGACCTTGTTTCAATTATCTGCACAGATTCTTTTGGAATATAATTTTTTATAGATTCTCTTATTAAATTAACTAGGATTTTATTAGTATTTTCTGCCTCAGATCCTCCTTTGAGAATAACTGCATTTCCAGATTTAATGCATAAGCTGCTAATCTGGATAGCAGCATCTGGTCTTGACTCAAAAATTACTCCTATTAAGCCAATTGAAACAGTAACCTTAAATAAATTAAGACCTTTATCAAGCTCAACAGCTTCTGTAGTTTTTCCAACAGGGTCTTGTAATTTTATTACACCTTTTACCATATCACTTATTTCTTTAATCTTATTATTATCAACAACAAGTCTTTTAATTAAACTCTGATTCAAATTGTTTTTTTTTGCTCTTTGAACATCTTTTTTATTTTCTCTAATGATTTTGTTTTTATTTTTTTTTATAGCTTTAGCTATATTTTCCAATGCTTTATTTTTTGTTTTTGTTTTGATTGAAGCTAAGATAATTGATGATTCCTTTGCCCTTTTTACTTGATTAATTAGAGTGCTCATTTTCCAAGTTCCTTGCTTCTCTTATAAGATGCTTTTATTGTTTTTTCAATGATTTGATTGATTTTTAATTTTTTAAATTGTTCTAGACCAGCTACTGTTGTACCTTTTTTTGAAGATACCATTTTAATTAATTCCTCTGGTTTAATTTTTGTTTCTTTCAATAGCTTACTAGTACCAAAAAATGTTTGTATTGCTAATTTATATGCTACATCTTTACTTAAACCATATTTAATAGATGAATTTGTAAAATTATTAATTAGATAAGCGACAAATGCTGGCCCAGAACCGCTTAATGCAGTGACAGCATCCATTCTATTTTCATCTATTTCTAATGCAATACCAGCTTTATTTAGTATTTTATTAATAATATTTTTATCATTTCTTTTAATATTCTTATTTACTGAGTATGCAGCTGCCATTTCTCCGACTACACAATTAATGTTTGGCATTACCCTTACAATTTTCCTGTTTTTTCCAATTATTTTTTCTATGGAACTAATTTTAATACCAGCTGCAATTGATACAATAATTTTATTTCTTACTGATGATTTAATTTCTCTTAATACTTCACTCATGTCTTTTGGTTTGACACAAAGAAAGATAATATTTGATTTTTTTACCAAATCTTTATTGTTTGTTGTCTTAATTTTTAACTCTTTTTTTGCTTTATTTATCTTTGAATTGCTTTTATTACTAGCTATAATAACATATTTTTTGTCAGTCTTTATAGCCCTAATTAGAGCTGTGGCCATGTTTCCAGTTCCAATAAAACCTATTTTTAGCATTTTCTCACCTTAGACTCATTGGTTTATAAGTATTTTTATTTTTTAAATTATAAAGCAATATTTTATAACTATAACTAGAAAAATCACGGCAAACTAGGAAGTAAACCAACTCGTTTCATGATACCGAGGTAATTGTATCTCATATTTAAAATTATGTTTTTTTTATCTAATCTTTATTTTAATTCCAAAACATTTTTAAAATATTTTAAAATCTCTTATTCTATGAAAAAAGTAATGGCATTCGGCTCTTTTGATATACTACATAAAGGACATGAATCTTACCTTAAAGAAGCTAAGAGTCTCGGTGATTATCTGATTGTAATTGTGGCTAGAGATGAGAATATTATTAGGTTTAAAGGCAAAAAACCAAAACATGATGAAAATTATAGATTAGAGCAGATAAAAAAATTAAATTTTGTTGACGAAGCTGTTTTAGGACATAGCGGTAATATTTTTGAGGTTTTAGAAGAGTATAAACCAGATGTCATATGTTTAGGTTACGATCAAAAAACTGTTGAAGTAGGAAAATTAAAGCGAGAGTTGGAAAAAAGAAATTTAAAGGCAGAAATTGTAAGGGCAAAACCTTACAAGGAAGATATTTTTAAGTCTTCGAAGATGGAAAAGTGAATTTAACTATAATAAAAAAGGCAATAATTAAATCCTACTGCAGAAACTTAATCTCTCATTCTAAAAATAATATAACCACTATTAAGTAGCTAAAATAGAAAGATTTAAATAGTGCAAATAGTGAACAAATGATTATGACATTAGAACAACGCCTTTTGAATGTTTTTAAACAAGTAAGAAAGCCTGTAGCTCATGCTTTACCACCAATTTTAGTGATTGGTGGGGTGGGGATGGCATTGGCAATTGCATCATGTAGCAGTAGTGTGGGTATAGACTTAACTATTTATCCTGACAGCTCTAAACCATCAAGAGAAATCATTAATGACTTAGTAACAGGGGATATAATTAATGAGACGGATGCGCTTTATCGTATCGATGATGTGTTAGGGAACACAATAGCGAAACATGTTAAAGAAATAATGTCTAGGGGATACGCGGAAAGATTAGACTCAAAAGATTTCTTCCATGGACATCTTAGAGTCGCAGACCCTGCTGTTTGCGAAAGCCCAAAAAGTGTAGATGATTATCCAATGCTTAATTTTCCAAAGAATATGGATAAAAATGAGTGGTTAAAACTATTTTTAAACGCAGATCCACATTTCATTTATCATACTAGAGAGAAATTAATTACACAGGCTCCTTACACAGGTCCACCACGGAGTCTTATAGGAACAATTGATGGAAAAGTGTATCCTCTAAAAAGTGAGGATGGGTATTTTAAAATTTATGGAACTGTGAGAGAAAATAAACCTTTTGAGTTTAATGGCCAAAAACATGATGGCATGTGTTTTGGTGTTGAAGATACAAAAGTCAGATTAGAAAATAATACATTTGGAAAATTAGTGTCTCCGCAGTTTTATATTTTACCAGATTATAATGGGAGATACGAATTAAATAATGGACAAAGATTTGATGTTTTTTATCAAATTAGGGGAAGGTGGCAAGAAAAATTAAGTAGTACAAATAATCAAGAACTGGAAAAATAAAAAATTCAATGATGTCTTACCTTCTCTTCTTTATCTAGAATTCTTAACTTATTTATTTTAACATGACCGCAATAATTATCTTCTATAATTCTTTCAAAATTTTCAACTTTTAACTTTTTTTCGAAAATTGGGCCGTCTAAAACTAAAGTGTCTGCATAACCGCCTTCAAAACCTATATGGAATTTATACAATACTGAATCCTGTTTTAATTCATTAAAATTTTCTTTAGTAAGTTTTCTTCCTAGCCAGGGCATTAAGCCATCTGATGCAACTTGTGTAATCATGATTTCGTAACCTTTGTCGAGCATCTGCTCAATTACTAAATCGTGTTCTTCTCCTGCATGAGATGCAAAAACTTCTATGTCTAATGGTCTTAATACATTTTGTATGCTTCTTAGTTGTGTTTCTTGCAGGCCAGTTCCTCCTAAAACAACTGCATTAACTGGTGATATTTTTTGCTGCTTTTCAACTATTTTTTTGACAATTTGGGCTTCTTTCTCAGGATCTGCAACTTTGCATTTTTCCAGAATATGAGGTATTTTGAGTATCTTAGCTAATTCCTTAGTATGCTCTACAGTTGCGTAATGGAACAAATAACAATCAGTTCTGTTTGGTTTTATTGATATTAAATATTTAATATCCCATCCTTTCTCTAAAGCATAATCTATTGCAAAAGTGCTGTCTTTTCCTCCAGAATACATAATCGCGACTTTCATATTAATAAGAAGGTATTGGTTTTTATTTATAAATTTTGTGTTGAATTATTTTTAAATTATTTTTATTTTGTTTATTAGATTTTTATATTCATTTTTTTAAAATTAATTATTAATTCCTCAAAATTTTTGTATTGAACGCTTTTTATTCCAAAAAATTTTGCAGTTGTTACATGACTATGGATATCATCTATGTATAATATTTTATTTGGTAATGTTTTTGCTTTTTTTAAAGCATGCAGGTAAATTAAGGGGTTTGGTTTTGAGTAACCTACTTTGTAAGATAATACAAAATCATCAAAAATGTCCAGAACCTTATATTTTTCTTTTATATAAAAGAAATGTATTTCGTCGGTATCTGATAACAAAATGAGTTTGTAGTGCTTTTTTAACTTGTATAGGAGTTTTTCCATGCCTTTGTTTAAGTTGGTAAAACAAGAGCACCATATTTTTTTAAATTGATTAAAATTTATTTTTAGGTTTAAATTATTTTTAAAATTCATAAAAAGTTTATCTGCAGTTATTTTTCCTCTGTAGAAATCTTTTCTTGATTTTGAATTATGGAAGAATTGGTGTATGTAGTTTTCATCCTTATTGCTAAATTTTGCTAGATTTTTTACAATTATTTTATGGTCAAAAAATACTATTACATTTCCTAAATCACATAATATTGTTTTTATCATATATTACCGTTTTTTAAGGTTATTTAAAAAGATTTTTAAATCGAATTATATTCTCTAGACTATATAAAAATGAATAATGAAACTTTGTATAAAGAATTAATTAATGGAATTAGAGATTACTTTAATAAAAATAATATTAAAAAAGCGGTTATAGGATTAAGTGGTGGAATAGATTCTTCTGTAAGTGCTAAGCTTGTTGTTGATGCTATTGGTAAAGAGAATGTTTATGGTTTAATAATGCCTTTGAAAGGCTTAAGTTCTGAAGAAAACATTAAAGATGCGGTTGAATTCTGTACATTAAATGGTATAAAATATTCTTTAATCTTTATTAATGATTTTGTTGATGAGTTTGAAAAACTAAAATGGAAGCATAGTAAGATTGCAAAGATGAATACTGCTTCAAGGATAAGGGCTGTTTTGCTTTATAATTATGCTAATACGCATAATGCTTTAGTTATTGGTACAAGTAATAAAACAGAAATTTTACTTGGATATTTTACAAAGTATGGGGATGGGGCTGTTGACATTGAGGTTATTGGAGAGTTGTTCAAGACAGAAGAAAAAGAACTTGCAAAATTCTTAAAGATTCCTGACAAAATAATAAATAAGGTTCCAACAGCAGAGCTTTATCATGGCCAAACAGATGAAGAAGAGCTTGGAGTTTCTTACGATGAATTGGATAAGATATTGAAATTGTATATTGATGATAAATCTGTTGAGGAAATAATAAATAATGGTTTTGATAAAAATGTGGTTGAGGGTGTTTTAGAGAGAGTAAAGTCAAATGAACATAAGAGGAATATGCCTAGTGCGATTAAAATTTGATTAATGTTCTAAATGGAAGTATTACGAACTAGCAATGATTTCTTCCTAATATTTAAGAATGGGAATGTAATGAATTTTTTTAATAGTTATTTGTACTTTTATCGTCTGGCTCTTAAACGATCTGCAATTTCCTGATTAGGAATATAATCTTTACCAAGAGTATTAGCTTTATTTATTTCGTCAACAAGAGAATCATCGCCAGGAGGTTCTCCCCCCACTAGCCTATTTACTTCCATTGTGATACTCATAGGAGGGTGGTAAAATCCACCATCTCCCCTTTTATAAACAAAAGGATGTCCATATTTACCATCTCCTACTCTGGCACCTGGGTCATCCATACCCAATATCTTAAGGTATCCTTGGAAAATTTTTTGGACATCAGAAACTACTTCTTCAATTTTTGATAAACTTAAAACTTTACTCGGTGAAGTTGGTTGAGTCATAAATGATTAAGGCATCATCCTTATTAATAAATATTTTTGACAATAATATTCCTATTGGAATAATTTGTTAGTAAGATAATTAATAAAATTTATAAACACTCTAAAAGTTATTTCTTAATATGAACCGAGGCTTATTCATAGGCAGATTTCAACCATTCCATTTAGGACATTTACAAGACATAATAAATGCGTTAAAGGACGTTGATGAACTAGTAATTGGGATTGGAAGCAGTAATGAGAAGCATACAAAATACAATCCTTTTTCTGTTGAGGAAAGGATAGAGATGATCGATTTGGTTTTGCCCAACAATGAAATAAATAATTACACAATTTTTCCAATACCTGATTTTCATGATGATAAGAAATGGGTTGAGCATATTGAAACTTTAGTTCCTGAATTTGATATTGTTTATACTGGCAATAAATGGACAGAGAGGTGTTTTAAAGGAAAATATAAGGTGAAAAGAGTAAATATGTTGAAAGGTGTTTCCAGTACAATAATAAGAAGTAGGATACTTAATAATAAAAACTGGGAAAAATTAGTTCCAAAAGAAGTTGTTGATTATTTAAAAAAAATTGATGGGATAAAAAGAGTTAAAAAAATTAAATAAGCCCTGAGAGGGATTCGAACCCCCGAGCCTATAGCTTACGAGGCTATCGCTCTGACCAGACTGAGCTACCAGGGCATAAATTTAAAGAAATAAGAGCATTACTTAATATTTTCTAAAATCTTTGTTTTGTTATTATTAAATTTCTTTTGGCATTCAAAACAAATAGTATGCTTTTTGCCTTTATCATCCTTTATGTATGTACCTAATATTTTTCCCATAAAGGTTGTTTCTATGTTTTTATTGCAGATTTCGCATTTCATATTAACTTTGGGTTATTTTGTTAATTATTTAAATATATCTTAAATTATTGAATAATACAATAGAATAACTTAATATTTATAAATAAAATAAGATATCTATAGCTTATGAAAATAATTGCTGTTGTTGACAATGAAAAATTAAAGGATATGCAGCTGAAAAAGCATATTGTAAGCATTTGTCCTGTTAATAGAACCGGAAAGGAATGTATAAAGATAGAGAAAGATGGAAGGCTTACTATAGATGAAACTCTAGTTAATGAAGGTTGTAAGATATGTGCCAAGGCAGCTCCGGATGCGATTAAAATAATTAAGTTGCCAGAGGAATTAACTACTACACCAATTCATAGATATGGAGAGAATAAGTTCGCTTTGTATAGCTTACCAACACCATTGTTTGGAAAGGTTGTAGGTGTTTTAGGGGTGAATGGTATTGGTAAATCTAGTGCAATAAGCATACTTGGAGGATTGTTAAAACCAAATCTTGGTGATTTTAAAAGAAAAAATACCAATTACAAGGAAATTATTGATTTTTTTAAAGGAACAGAGACTCAATTATTTTTTGAGAAAGTTGAGAAAGGAGAAATTAAGGTAAGTTACAAACCTCAGCATGTTGATTTAATACCAAAGACAAAAAAAGGTAAGGTTAAGGATTTATTAAAAAGAATAGATGAGAAGAACAAATTAGATGAGATAGTAAAAGAGCTTGAGATTGAGGATATATTAGAAAATAAGATTGGGGATATTTCTGGTGGTGAGCTGCAGAGAGTTGCTATTGCAGCTACTGTTCTTAAGAAGGCTAATTTGTATATTTTTGATGAGCCGAGCAGCTATCTAGATATAAAGCAAAGAATAAATGTAAGCATGTTTATAAGAAATTTAGCTGATGAAAATACTTCTGTTATAGTCGTTGAACACGATTTAATAATTTTTGATTATATGTCTGATTTAGCGCACATTATGTATGGATTAGAGGATGCTTATGGCATTGTTTCTGGATTGAAACCAGTAAAAAATTCCATAAATGTTTACTTAAGCGGTTATTTGAAAGAAGAAAATATTAGATTTAGGAGCAAAAAAATAAAATTTGAGTCCAGAACGCCATTTGTTAAAAAACAGAAAGAAGAACTTATTTCTTGGAGTGGAATAAATAAAAAGCTTGGAAAATTTTCATTGAGCACAGAATCTGGTCAAATAAATAAGGGGATTGTTATTGGAGTTTTAGGAGAAAATGGAATTGGAAAAACAACTTTTGTTAAGATTCTTGCTGGTGAGATTAAAAAAGATTCTGGAATTTTGAATGAAAATGTTCCAGTAAGTTACAAGCCACAATATTTAGAATCGAATGATGAACTTGTAATGGTTATTTTGAAAGATGCTATATCTAAATATACAAACCAAATAATTAATCCATTAAATTTAAAACCATTATTTGAGAAAAAATTAAATGAACTTTCTGGAGGAGAACTGCAAAGAGTTGCTATAGCTTTGTGTTTAAGTAGGGATGCTGATCTTTTTCTTTTAGATGAACCAAGTGCTTATTTGGATGTTGAACAAAGGCTAATTGTTTCTAAAGTTGTAAGGGATTTTATAGAACTGGAAAATAAATCAGCATTAATTGTAGATCATGATTTATTATTTTTGGATTATTTATCAGATAAGTTAATGGTATTTGATGGTGTTCCTGCTAAAAATGGAGTTGTTAAAGGACCTTTTGAAATGGAAGAAGGAATGAATATGTTTTTGAAGAAATTAAATATAACATTAAGGAGGGATAAGGAAAGTTTAATGCCTAGAGTAAATAAATTAGATTCTAGATTAGACAGGGAGCAGAAGGAGAAGGGTAAGTTTTATTATGCATGATGAAAGAAAATAAGGAAAAATCAGTTGAAATTGATTCTGTTACACTTGGTGGTATATTAAATTTATCAAAAAATGCTAAAGGTGTTGTTATATTTGCTCATGGCAGTGGTAGTAGTAGGTTTAGCCCAAGAAATAATTTCGTTGCTAGAGTTTTGCAAAAAGCTGGATTAGGGACTTTGTTATTTGATTTGCTTACAGAGAAAGAAGATACTGTTTATGAAAGACGGTTTGATATTGATTTACTTGCTGATAGACTTGTAAAGGCAACAAAATGGTTTTCTAAAGATCATAAAAATTTTAAGATAGGTTATTTTGGTGCTAGTACTGGAGCTGCTGCAGCACTGCAAGCAGCTACTGAAATCAAAGTAGATGCTATTGTTTCTCGTGGAGGTAGACCTGATTTGGCCAAGAATTTGGAAAAGGTTAAAGCACCTACGCTTTTAATTGTTGGTGGCTATGATGACGTTGTTATCGAGCTTAATAATAAAGCTTATGAGAAAATTAAAGTTAAAAAGAAGCTAGTTATTGTACCAAAAGCGACACATCTCTTTGAGGAGCCCGGAGCATTAGAAAAAGTTGCAGATTTGGCAAAGAAATGGTTTGTTAAGTATTTGAGTTAGGGTAAATCTGATAAAACTGCAATATAGAAACATTTAAACAGTGGAAAAATTTGATGCACAAATTTTTCTAGTTTAAATGTCTTGGAAATCGCGATTTCCAAAACATTTAAATATCATTACTAATTATCACATAATCATGTTAAAAAATGAAATAAATATTAACTTTTTGTTCAAGAATAAGTATACTAAACTGATAGAATTCTTCATATCAAATCCATTAAATGAGTATTATGTGAATGAAATTCTAAATAGAATTGAAATCTCTCCTCAGGTTTTATGTAATAGCTTAAAGGAATTGGTGGACATTGGGGTTCTTTTAAGTTCAAAGAAGGCAAATTCAATATATTATAGGTTAAACAACAAAAATAATGTAGTTGAAACATTAAAAAAAATCATTAAACCTCTGACTTATAAAGATGCTGGGGTTGATATAGATTTAGCAAATAGTGCTGTTAATAGGATTAAAAAATATGTAAAACAAACCTATAATTCGAATGTCTTATCAAATGTTGGAAGTTTTGGTGGTTTATACCGAATAAATCAAGATAATGTTCTAGTGTCAAGTACGGATGGTGTTGGTACTAAGTTAAAATTAGCGTTCTTAACAAATAAGCATGATACAGTTGGACAGGATTTGGTTAATCATTGCGTAAACGATATCTTGGTCATGGGAGCTAAACCACTATTCTTTTTGGATTATATTGGATGTGGAAAAATTTATCCAGAAGTTATTGAGGGAATTGTAAAAGGGCTTTCGATTGCGTGCAAGGAAAATAATTGCGCTTTGATTGGAGGAGAAATTGCGGAGATGCCAGGATTGTATAAAGAAAAAGAGTATGATTTAGCAAGCTTTATTGTCGGTACTGTAAAAAGAAAAAAAATAATTGATGGGTCTAAAGTAAAAAGGGGAGATATGGTTATTGGATTATCTTCCAGTGGATTGCATACCAATGGTTATTCTCTTGCCATTAAGGTTTTACTTGAAAATGCAAAACTAGGGTTAAGAGATAAACCAAAAGGCCTTGGATGCACTCCAAAAGAAGAGTTAATGAAAGTTCATATAAGCTACTTAAAGCCAGTATCTGAAATTCTGGATAAATTTGAGGTAAAAGCAATGGCGCATATAACTGGCAGCGGTCTTGTTGGTAATATTCCAAGAATTTTACCAAATAATTTATCTGTCGAATTGAATAAAAAAAGTTGGAAAATAAATCCTATTTTCTCTTTGATTCAGAAATTAGGGAATATTAATGATGATGAGATGTATAAGGTCTTTAACATGGGTATAGGATTTGTAATTATTGTTGATAAAAATATTGCTAAGAAAATCCTCAATATTTTAATGAAATATTCTTTTAAATCACAAATTATTGGTAGGGTTATCAATGGTGATAGAAAAATAATTTTTAATGATTGAATTATATATTTTCAATATCCGAAAAATTTAAATATAACCGGGTTTATGAGAATTAGGCTAAAACCACAATATGTTGTGTTTAATCAGTATATCATACACAATATGTTGTGTTTTAGATGAAGTAGTAAAAAGAGGTGATATGATGATTCAAATTACAATAACGAGTCTTATTCTGTATTTATTTCCACAATATCATATTGATTTAATTAAAGAGGTATACTAAAATGGTTCAAAAAATATCTGAAATTAAGAAAAGAGATGGAGGAGTAGTAAAGTTTGAGAGTAGCAAGATAGCTAATGCAATATTCAAAGCTGCTAAATCTGTTGGCGGTAAAGATATGGAAGAGGCTGAGAAATTAGCATCTAAAGTAACCAAAGAACTGGAAAAATCTGTAGAAGGCATTCCAACAGTTGAACAACTCCAAGATCTAGTGGAAAAAGTATTGATTGAGGCAGGGCATGCCCAAACAACCAAGGCTTATATTGTTTACAGGCAGAAAAGGGCAGAGCTGAGAGAGCAGAAGATGAAGGTTCTGGAGAAAGATTACTTAGATGATGTTGATAAAAATTTTGATTTAAATGCTTTAAGGGTATTAAAGTCTAGATACTTAAGAAAGGATGACAAAGGGAAATTAATAGAAACACCAAAGGAGTTGTTTACGAGGGTTGCAGTACATTTAGGAATTCCTGACATTTTTTATGATGAAAAGGTTTATGATATAAATGGAACACAAAATGTTTTTGAGTTAGGAAAATTTAATGCTACTGAGTATGAGAATAAGTTCTCAATTGGCAAATACAAGCTAAACCAATACCATGTGGAGGGTGTAAGGAGAATTTATGAGCGTTATAATAAAGAAAAAAAGATGATGGTTTCATGGAGCCAATTTCTGGATTTACTTGAGCAAAATTATTTTGATAAGTATGAGGAAAGTATAGGGGATTTCTATAATTTGATGGTGGAAAGAAAGTTTATGCCCAATACGCCTGCTATAGCTAATGCTGGAAATTCTCTAGGGATGTTATCGGCATGTTTTGTTTTGGGAGTGGGGGACAGCATGGAGAGCATAATGGACACTTTAAAACATACTGCAATTATCCATAAAAGTGGAGGAGGAACTGGATTTAATTTCTCAGATATAAGGCCAGAAGGAGACTATGTTTCGTCTACATCAGGAGCTGCTTCCGGACCGATATCATTTATGAGAATGTTTGATACAATGACAGAGGTTGTTAAGCAAGGGGGTATAAGGCGTGGGGCTAATATGGGAATAATGAACAGCAACCATCCGGATATTGAGAAGTTCATAACAGCGAAAGATGGGAATAAAGGCCTTAGAAATTTTAACATATCTGTTTTACTAATGGGTGATTTCTGGGAGCATTATGATAAGAATGAACCTTACCCATTGGTTAATCCTAGAAATGGGGAAGTTGTTAAAACAATAAACCCAAGAATGTTATTTGATAAGATAGTTTATCAAGCATGGGAAAGCGCAGAGCCAGGAATTATTTTCTTTGATATAGTAAACAAGTATAATCCGTTTTATGAGCACTTGGGACCTATTGTTACAACAAATCCATGCGGAGAAGTACTTTTATATCCAAATGAACCATGTAATTTAGGCAGTATAAATGTATGGGAATTTGCAAAAGAGGATGAGAAAGGAAATGTATATTATGATTGGAATGGTTTACAAGATGCTGTACATAAATGTACTAGGTTACTTGACAATGTTATAGACATTAATAAATTCCCATTGAAGCAGATTGAGAAAATGAGTTTAGCTACAAGGAAGATTGGATTAGGTGTTATGGGTGTAGGTGATTTATTGTATGAGTTAAGGATACCCTATAACACTGAAGAAGGCAGGAAGTTTATGGAAAAGCTTATGCAGTTTATTGCATATTATTCAAAGCTCGAGAGCATAGAGCTTGCTAAAAAAAGAGGTAATTTACCATATTATGATAAGAGCTTCTATAAAGAAGGTAGGTTGCCTTTCAGAGGTTTTGAGCTAAAAGATGAATGGGATTTTGATTGGAACAAGGTAAGCGAAGACATAAAGAAATATGGAATAAGGAATGGCTATGACACTATAATTGCTCCTACTGGAAGTATTTCCATGATAGCTGGCTGTTCATCGGGAATGGAACCGGTATATAGTTTAGCATTTGAGAAGAATGTTAAGATTGGTAATTTTTATTATGTGGATCCTGCTTTTGAACGTGCATTAAAAAAAGAAGGTTTGTATTCTGATGAACTTATGGAGAAAATATGTGACAACACTGGGTCTGTGCAAGGTTTGGAAGAATTTCCAGAAGAGTTGCAGAAAGTGTTTGTAACAGCATTAAATACCGCACCTGAGGATCATATAAGAGCTCTCGCATCCTTTCAAAAATGGGTGGATAGCTCTATTTCAAAAACAAATAATTTCCCGGCAGATGCTACTGTGGATGACATGAGGGAAAGCTATATTCTGGGCTATAAATTAGGGTGCAAGGGCCTTACTGTGTTTAGGGATTCTTCTATTAAGGAACAAGTATTGGTTGCTCCTAAGAAGAAAGTTGAGAAAGTAGAAGTTAAAACGGCTGCTGCGGCTGCAGAAGCGCAACAAGTAAAAGAGGAAGAAGCAAGCCAAGTAATGGATGACAGCAAAACAGCAGATTTAGGTTCTGGTGATTTGGTGACACAAACCACTGGAAAAGCAAAACATAAAATCTGTCCGGAATGCGGCGGAACTACACAGATACAGGAAGGTTGTGTAAGCTGTAAGGGTTGTGGATGGGCTTTGTGTAAATAGTTCTTTGTTTGGTTTTTTTGGGAAAGGACGTATAACATATAACATTTTATGTCGTTTTCTTTAGAAAACGTAGATTGAGCGACATTGTGAGCGTAGCGAACAAAGAGCGAATCATAAAATGTGTGTTAGGCGATATATTTGAGCCGCCGAAAGTCCTAGTTGGTGTCGTAATTTTTTTGTTGGTGTGAATTTTGTCCGAAAAGTTGAAAAAAAGATGCAGGTAGATTGAGGAAAAACGGAATATTTATATATTATTGGATAGTAACAACAAAATCATGGAAACTTTAGAACAGGATCTGCTAAATACATTAGTTGAAAAGGGACTCTCTTGGGATGATCTAGAAGCTGTCACCTTAAAAATAGGCGATGATAGGGCTAAAGTTTTTCCTCCTGATAAGGCTAAAGAAATACTTGGAAGAACTAATGATGCAGTATATGGCTACGCATTGGATGGGAAAGATGTAAAATATTATGCATATACTCGTGATTATGTTATTATTGAAGTAAGCACGGATATGGGTAATTTTCCAGAGGCTATACCAAGAAATCCTACAGACGAAATTGACCCAGAATCTCACAGTCAGTAATGTGCTTTTTCTAAATTGTATTTAACTGAATATATACTCACTCCTTGAAATTTTAATATAGTAATTAATAAATAAATTTTAGAGAGCGAAGCGAACCGTATAATGTACCTACATTATGCGAAGACACTAACTATAAGGACTTTCGGCACTCTATCATGCTCAAATATGTCCGCCTAACTGACGAAGCCGTCCCATAATTATTTTCTTGAATAAATTTGTGTGAAAAAATAATTTCAGCAGGCGTCAGCCTGTGATAATCTCCAAATTTTTTGGAGATTATGAGCAATACATACAAGATTCATCTCTATTTTGACTTTTTCAAGCCCACGTAGAAGAAATTCCCTAAATCCTAAATTCTGTTTTATATTTCCATACACAGGCTCAACAGTAATCTTTCTAAGTCCGTAAACT
>JADFLA010000066.1 GCA_022564635.1 Nanobdellota archaeon
GCATCAGATCTTAGAAGATTCGAGATTATGTTTTGTATGGTAGCGTACCAACCATTAGACCATTTCGAGCAGGATGGTTCAAAATTGGTGTAGCTGAAAAAATCCTTGTTCTTTGCAAGTTGCTGGTACAGCTTCGCGATCTCCTTAAGCATGTTTGTTTGACTGTAATCATATTCATAGTTTCTTTTTTGAATAAAAATAATTTTAGTTGCATCTTTTACTTCTATCAGCATATTGCATATCTTTGACATGATGATGGGATCGTCTTCTATAGAAGGAACTCCGGGATAGTCTTCCAAATTAACGGAAAGAATTACATCATCACCCTCCCTGATAACATCATACGAAAAGGGTTTTTTGTTGTCGAATAAAGCCATTTTTTGTACAATATTTTTTATTATATTTTAAAATTTTCAATTAATTATTATTTTATTTTTTTTAACAAATTTTTATTATTGTGTTTTTCTTTTATTGCTTTTTAATAAATGCAGAGCTATCTCTATTAAATGGGATTTATTTCTGTATTTTTGCCTATCTTGCAGCTCTTTTTCTATCCAATTTATCAGTTCAACGTCAATTGTTGCACTAATTGGTTTTTTCATTATATACTAAATTAATATTTTTTAACAATAATCATGCTTCGCAAATATAGTGCTCAGCTTTGCTTTCCTGCCATGCACGAAAATGTAAAGCATTTTCTGCATCCTGAAAATCTTCGATTTTCATGATATCGCAAAGCCTCGCAATCTATTACAATGTATTTTTATTTTCAAGCAGTAATATATTATAAAATATATTTTATTTATTTATCAATATTTTATAGATTTTATAATATAATTTAGAAAATAGTATTTAAAGGTTTGGGTTTTTACGCGCCCGTAAAACAGCGTATAGGGATATCTACGATATCCCAAGACTGGGCACAGTTGGGAGATCATTTGGATACTAAAGTACCTGATTCTGGATTTTCCGCTGGTTTGGTTTTAAATAAAAAATAGTTAGATTTAAATATTGACCAACATAACCGATTTAATGGAAAATAATGATTTACAGGAGAAAATAGCAAAATCTTTAGTTGATGGTTATACCTATCTTGGAAAGTCTGTTGATGAAGCATTAACAATAGAAGATATGAAAATACTTGCAAATGAGGGCAAGATGGATTCTTTTCATGCTTATCATGTGAACGGTGCAATCTGGTTTGCAGAACAAAACGGGAAAAAATTATCAATTGAAAGTAAATATCTAGATGTATTAGATGCTTTAAATGTATTTTCAGAAAGAGATGAACTCAGAGAGGCTGCAACTGATTTCCTTACCTCAGTTTACCATTTTCTTCCCAGACAAAGACAAAAAGAAATGGAAAATGACATAAATTATCATTTACAACATGGAAATCCACACGCATTTAGGATATTGGTTGCTTTACTTAAAATGCCATATAACGATTTTTCTCCTCAAGAAAACATAACAAGTTAGATATTTATTATTGTTGAACTAAACCTTATCCAAAAACAATTCAAATTTCTTATCCCTTACCTTCTCCTTGCTCTCATGTTTATGTTTTTTGCTTGGTTCTAAGTTAGAAATCTTTAAAGTTGATGCACCAACCTTGCCTTTAATCGTACTGTAGAAATTATTAAGCATGTCCTTAAGCTCTTCATCTGTTTTTATGAATAAGGAAATTCTATCTTTTTTTTGCAGTCCTATTTTTTTTCTTAATTCCTGAACACGTCTCATTATTTCGCGGGCATAGCCTTCTGCTTCAAGCTCTTCATCAACGTTTTTATTTAAATAAACAAATCCATTTTTAAAAATACCTTCTAGGTATGGTGCTGGAACTTGTCTTGTTACAATTAGATGCTCTTTTACGATATTTACTTTTTCTTTACCTACCTTTAATGGGAATTTGCCTTCTTTTTCTATATGGCTTAAAATAGTTTCAGGACTTTCAGAAGTAAGCTTTGCTATTATTTGTGGTGCTTTTTTGCCAAAATCAGGCCCTATTTTGGAGTAGTCTGCTTTTATGATTTGTTTAATTCCTTGCAATGATTGTTGGACATCAAGCTCTTTAATATTTGACTGTTTTTTTATTATTGCCTTTAGTTTCTCTACGGCTTTAATTGTTTTTTCATCATGAGTTACTATAACTGCTTCTTGTAGTGGCCATCTAACTCCCATTTGTATTTTTTCTCTTAAATAAAAGATTGTTTGTAATATATCGCTGATATTGTCCATCTCATTCTCTAATTCTTTGTTTATTGATTTTTCGTCATATTTTGGCCATTCAAAATGGTGTATGCTACTTTCTTCCAAATCAAATTCTTTTTTCAGATTTTGATAGATTTTCTCTGTTATGTAGGGTGCAATAGGAGCAAATATCTTTAGAGCTTTCACTAAAACATTATAGACTGTAAATAATACAACTTTCTTTTCATCTCCTATAGATTTTTCTCTAGTTAATTGAATATAAGTTCTGCTTAATTTCAAGAAAAGGTCTTCAACCAATAATGGTGTTTCATTTAACTTGTACTCTTCAAATAGCTTTGTAACCTTTTTTATTGTAGAATTTAATTTTGAAAAAATATATTTTTCTTCTATTGAAAGGCTGTCTTTTTTTAACTTTAGGTCTTTAGGATTAATGTTTGCATTAGTTGCTAAATCAATTAAGTAGTTATGCAGATTCCACAAGACAGTAAGATTCCTGTACTTAACTTTCATGTCATCAAAATTATAATTTAAATCCAAACCAGGATTTGCGCCACTTATCATATAATATCTTAGAGTGTCTGCCCCATATTTTCCTATGACTTCTTCTGGCAGAATATAGTTTCCTAGGGATTTGCTCATCTTCCTTCCTTTAGCATCATTGATGAAGCCATGCATATAAGCGGCATTAAAACTTCTTTTTCCCATGGAAAGCATGGATGCAACATGAAGCAGGTTAAACCATCCTCTAATCTGGTCTTTTCCTTCCAGAATGAAATCTGCTGGAAAATATTTCTTGAAGTTATCTTTGCTGATGGAGAAATCCAAGGAATTCCAGGAAACTGTACCAGCATCTACCCAAACATCAAGGATGTCTGGAACACGCTTGTATTTATTTCCGTTTTTTTCTATTATGATTTCATCAATCCATGGAATATGGGGTTCTTCAACTTTTTTTCCAGAAAGTTCTTCCAATTCTTTATTAGAACCAATTACAATATAATCTTCTGGGTCATTAACATTTCTCCATATAGGTAAAGGAGTGCCCCAGTATCTTTGCTTGGAAATAGAATTGTCCCTTAAGTTTTCTAACCAGGAATTAAATGCGTTATAGCCAGCTTTAGGAACCCATTTAATCTTGTTGTTTTCTTTTATCATGTCTTTCTTTATGTCCTCTACTTTGAAAAACCATTGTTTTGTTGTTCTAAAGATAACTGGTTCATGACTTCTTTGGCCATGTGGATACGAATGTTCTACAAGCTGTTCAGCAACAACAGCATTTTTTTTCTTTAGATGTTCAGTAAACTTATTATTATCTTTGATGGCATGCATTCCAGAAAATGGACCCATTTCTCTTGAGTAAGTACCATCCTCTTTTACTAAGTTCCATGCCGGAAGATTATTTCTATGACCTACTTCATAATCTTCTGGACCACAGCCAGGAGCCATATGAACTAAACCAGAACCAGAACTTATGTCAACATATTCTTCGCTCATAACAACTGTATGAGTTTTCGGATGATCTTCCTTTATTTTATCGTAATGCTCTTTTAGTTCTTCATAAAAAGGAGGTTCATACTCAAGACCTTCTAATTCTTTGCCCTTAAATTCTTCAACTATTCCAAATTTCTTTTTTGCTATGGAAGAAATAAGTGTAGATGCAAGCACTTTTGCAACAACCCAATACTCATTATTAACTTTGCATTTAACATAATCTAATTTTGGATTAACCATTATTCCTAGATTAAATGCTATTGTCCATGGAGTTGTTGTCCAAATTATTAGATATTCATTTTTTCCTTTAACTTTCATTTTTACATAAATTGATCTGTCTTTTATGTTTTTATATTCAAGCTCATGCTTTGCCAAGGCTGTTTGGTGCTGCCAGTCCCATGCCATTGACCTTAGACCTTCATATAAACGCTTTTTTTCATGTACTTTTTTTACTAACCACCATTCTCCATCAATAAATTCTTTTTTTACTGATTGGTATGCATTTTCAAAATCCATCCATACACCTAATCGCTGGAAATCTACATTCATTATCTTCATGTTTCTTATGCTCAAATCCTTGCACGCCTTGACAAATTTAGCTACTCCAAATGTTTTTATATCATCTTTATTTTTTATTCCAAGCTCTTTTTCTGCGGCATTTTCAGTTGGGAGTCCGTGCATGTCATAACCGGCTCTGTCTAGTACATTAAAGCCCTGCATCCTTTTATAGCGCAAAATAGAATCTTTGAGGGATTTATTCCAAGCTGTTCCTAGATGTACTTTTCCGGAAGTATAAGGAGGGCCGTCAAGAAAATAGAACTTTTTTTTGTTTTTATTATTCTCTTTGGCCTTTTCGTATACTTTATTATCTTTCCAAAACTTAAAGATTTCAGGTTCTTGTTTCAGAGGATCATATCTTTCCATTAAGAACACGGAATTATTTGTCTTTTTTAAATGTTTATCTGTTTATAATTGCATATATAAGTATACAGAGGTTGGTGCGAAAATAACAAAATAAGATTAAAGCTTTAACTCTAAGTAACGTCTTAATGTTGTGTTTTAATCCAAGTAAACAAGTTACAATATTTCTATGATGTGGTTTTCTGCATCTTATCTT
>JADFLA010000028.1 GCA_022564635.1 Nanobdellota archaeon
ATATTAAGAGTTATGAAGTCATCATTTCCGGTATTATTCAATATCAGAGGCGCTTTTGCAGCTATATCATTGTATCCAGCTTGTACATTAGTAAAGTTCAGATTAGCACCTTCTCCTACACCTCTAGACAGAAGTGTAAATGAACTTAGAGTAGCAACAGTAAACTCTATGGTATTGTTTCTTGCAACATTACCATCAGTATCTTCTATACTTATATTTATTGTCCATTTATTACTTGCATTATCATAGTACCTCATCTCAATAGTACAGTTAATTATTATTCTAGCAGCTTCGGAACCAGGACCAGGTTCTGTATGATTAGCGCAGGTTCCAAACTCTGCACCTTGATCAGAAATATTAAACCTATATTGTCCATCATCAGCTGAACCTAAGGTTAAATTAACAATAGCTTTGGTTGCATTTATATCACTTATACCATCTGCATCAGTAATGTTAAAGGAAATTAAAATTTTTGAAGTGCCACCTGAAACAGGATCGATTGTAAATCCAGATACATTATTTAATTTTATAGCTGGTGGTGAATTGACGACAAATATAGTTTCATTTTGCTTTAAGTTTCCAGAAGTGTCATTCACTCACGCATAGAAACTGTAAGCAGCATCGGAAAGACTTGTGAAATTCCTAAAGAAACTCTTGTGCCTGAACCAGAACCAATAAATGAGACGAAGTCAGAAGAATTATCATTAAAATCTGAAACAGAAACAAAACCTAAAGAGTCTGGAGGCTTAGGAGCAATAACTGGAGCAATTATCGGGAATTTATTTGCAACCAGTGGTAGAAGTTTGAAGTTGGATATGATTGTAGTAAGTTTGATAGTAATAGTTGCTATAAGCTTTTTCACTTACAGAAAATTCAAGCCAGATTCTTAACAGCATTAACTATCTCATCAACATCCCATTTTGGAGGATCATCACATTTTTCTTGATAAGAGCAATAAGAATTTCCTTTACCAATAATTTTTATTCCTCTATTATAAAGTTCTATCTCTTCAGCACTTGTTGGATAGAAAAACGCTGCAATTTTCTTCTTTAATGCTATCCCTATATTCATTGCAAGGCTATCAGAAGTTATTAAGACCTTACATAAATTCACCAAAGAGGCAAATTCAATTAAAGAATTATTGCAACCAGCATCTATAATTTGAGTTTTTATGGTTTCTTTTATCTTATTGTTTCTTTCCTTTTCTTCAGGACCCCCAAACAACAATATCTTAGAATTTTCAATATTATTATTTAATTTATTTATTAATTCAATTGTTTTCTCTATTGGTAGTTTTTTGTCCTGCCATCTTCCGCCAGCTCCAGTATTAATTCCAATAACTAATTCATTTTTTATATTATTTTTTTTAGAAAAATTTTTACCAAAGTTTAATTCATTATTATTTAATATTAAAATTGGTTCCTGTTTTTTGTAATCTAAATCAAGAATTTCATACATTATTTGTTGATATGTTTTTTTGTTTCTAGCTTTTAATTCATCAGCTTTTTGTTTTCCAAATTTTGAGATTAGACCCATGTCAAACCATAAGGAAGAATTTTCTGTATAAACTCTTTTTCCATTTTTTAAATATGATCCAATAATTCTTTTTGAATTAATTTCTGTTGCTAATTCACATGCCTCTGAATCATCATCCAAGCTTATTAATAAATCATAATCTTGATTTTTTAAATTATTTTTTAATTCTTCACTTATTATATGAATTTTTTCTATCAAATCATTGTTTTTCAAAATATCGGAAGATTCTTTTTTAGTGACCCAATCTATTGTACAATTATTGTACTTGTCATTTAAACCATCAAGAATAGACGTAGTTCTAATAACATCTCCAATTGCTCCTAACTTTATTATTAGTATATCCATACTCCAGAATAATCTACGGGCTATTTTAAAACTTTCTCCTTTTGATTATAACTAAATATAGCGGAGAAAGCAAAAAATTAATTAAATTAGTTTGCTTTCTCCAACATAGTGGCTAAATAATTATTACAAAATTATTTAGTTTAGCCACTATATTTATAAATCTAAATAAATAGCTTATCTATATGAAGATTAAAAGAAATTATGTTCAGGCAGGCATATTTATTATTGTTTATTTATTTGCTCTTTACATGTGGACTTTGCCTTTTCAAGACAATAAGACACCTTATGGAGAATGGGATGCTATATCTCACTGGGAACTTGGAGATTTTATTGCCCAGAGAGACAGCACATTTGTTTATTTGCCTTCTTTTTTGGATTATTCTTATGGTGGCGATAACAACTATAAACCCCATACTTTATGGTATCATCCACCATTCCATACGGATTTTGCCATAATATCCGCTTTTTCTGGTGATAGAATGGTACCTATATTCCTTACTAATGCGATATTTGCAAGCGCCATATTAATTTCAGTTTTTTTTGTCATAAATAGATTGTTTGGTTTTCTACCAGCAATATTGTCCTCTTTCATGCTTACTTTTTCAATGAGGGATATACTGCCTTATCTGTGGGGTCAATGGCCTGAGAGATTTGCTTATGCTTTTATTCCTTTAATCTTATATTGTTTTTATATGTATTATACTACCTATTCCAAAGAAAAAAGTAAACCTATTTATTTGTACATGATGTCTTTCCTTCTTGTTATTAATGCGTTTATCCATCCTCTTGTTTTCTTTCATTCTGTGATAGGTATTTTTGTGCTTGGTATAGCTTTAGCGATAAAACAGAGAAAAATACCTTTTAATCTAAAACATGTAGGATTATCTTTATTAATTTTTTTAGTTTTGTTTGCAATATTTCCTTATCAAACTGGCAATGTTATTGTTTCTTTTACCAAAAGTTCTACTCCTGAAGAAAGCAAACATTCAGTAATTTCCAGATTACTGCAATGGAGTCCAAATCCTCAAGATTTTGTTGGTTCAGTTCCACCATCATACTTCTCTTTTGAGCGAATGATTGGCTATTGGGGATTTTTAGAAGATAATAAACTACAAGGTATAAATGCAGATTCACCTTTGTTTAAGAGACTATCTGTAAATATTACTAATTTGCTTTTTATTTTTCTCGTTATTGGCATAGCAGTTCTACTTATAAGAAGAGAAAATAGAGATATATTTATTTTGGCATGGCTAATAAGTTTATACTTGGTTTTACATAGAGATTTAATCGGTAAATTTACTTTCCTACATAGATCTCTTTCTGCAACTGCACATATATTTTTTCCAATAATTGTAATAGGGGCACTTTCTATATTTTCTCTAATTAAAATGCCAAAAATATATAGATCTTTTTTGAAGTATGGAGTAGCAATTTTAATTGTTGCATTTACTCTTATATACAATTTTCCTACTGCACATTCTACACTTGATAATGCTTATAATTCTCCTTTTTTGAGACTCAATCCTGCACAAATTGAAGTTAGTGAATGGCTAAAGGACAACATTCCTGAGGATATTAATGTTTCTGTGATAGGTACACCTGTGGATATATCGCAGAAAGTTTGGTGGATGGCTTCTTATTCCCATCGTGTCAGCATATTCTTTGAAGGATTTTTTATATGGTCCAATGATGATGAGGAAACTAAAGCTAAAACTGCTAGGCAACATTTGTTGAATGATTATGTGGTTTTTGATTATACTGATATAGCCTTATTAAGCGACAGGAGTTTTGTTGAGAGATGGTTGGCATTTGAGCAACAAAATTTGGGAAATCATACATTGTTGTATAATAAGGACAATATAAGGGTGTATCACTATGAACCTTCCTAAAATTGAAAATCTCCGATTTATTGGAATTATTGTAGTTGCGATGCTTGTTTTTTTCTATTTTATACTAGGTTTTTCAGGAATGATGGCAGCTTTAGGTATAATATTGTTATTTATTGCCCCTATTTATCTCATACTTGACAACTTTGAGCTAAGACAAGATGAGAAAATAGTTTTTTCATTTTTTTTAGGTGTTGGAATTTTTCCATCTTTGGTGTATTGGCCAGCTACGATAATATCATTTAGAATATCCATATTAATAACTTTTATAGTGTTGCTTATTGTAGCTTATTTGGTTAGGAAGTTCCATAAGAAAAATAATAATTAAAACAATCTCTTCTTTATAAGCGATAATTTTAATCTCAAAAGGTATAATGGTATTATTATTCCATCCTTTAAAAGCTTGACATTGGTAATGCCTAATTGTCTGCCTTTATAATTTACAGGCACTTCTATGAATTTATAGCGCATCTCAGTACCTTTTATAGCAATTTCAGGTTCATAAGCAAAATGATTGCAATGAAAATCTATATCTCTAATTACATCAGTTTTCCATGCCTTAAAACCAGCATTTACATCTGTAAACCTTTTTCCAGATAATATAGAAGTAAATCCAGAAACAACAAAGTTTGCAAGCTTCCTTAGTTTTGTTAATGATCCTTTTTGTATAGTGCTCCCTTTGATAAATCTTGAAGCAAAAACCACATCAGCCTTATTTTCAAGTATTGGTTTTACAAGGCCAGGCAATTCTTCAGGAGGAAATTGGGAATCAGCATCGAGCTGAGCTTGGACTTTTCTTGCGGCTTTGTTTATACCCTCCTTTATTGCATATCCCTTACCCCTATTTGGCTTATAAGAAATAACCATTAAATTTTTTAATTTAATTGATTTAGCCATCTTAACAGTATTATCTTTCGAACCATCGTCCACAACCAGAATTTCCGCTTTGGGTACAGCTTTTTGGACTCTTTTTATAGTATTAAGAATATTTTTTTCTTCATTATACGTTGCAATTATAACTGATAGATTATTACCATTATACATTATCTTTACCTCAAATTTCGTAATTGTCAAAAACCACCCATCAGTGAATTGCGAGCGACTCGCAATGTCGCTCGTCGCGTTCACAGGGTGGCATGATTTTATTAGCTACACATTTAGTGGTTTTTGTGTGAATTGCGAGAGCTCACTCTCGCTCGCTCAACTCACGGAATTCCACCAATGATGGGTGGTTTTCGAGCACTACTCATTCCACCAATCAGAGATTGGTGGAATTCCGTTGTTTTAATGCTTAATTTAAAGTGAATAAATTGGTTGATGGGTAATATTTATAAATAATCCTGTTTTTGTTAGTGGAGTAAAATGAAAATACTTGTTACAGGTGGAGCAGGATTTATTGGAAGCCATACGGTTGACATGCTGGTTGATAGAGGCTATGATGTTAGGATTGTTGATAATCTTCTGGGTCAGGTACATCAATCAAAAAAACCTTCTTACTTAAATAAAAAGGCAGAATTTATACAAGGAGATATTTCTGATTCTAATTCTTGGGAGAAATGGTTGCATGATATAGACGCAATTATTCATCTAGCTTCAATGACTGGAATTGCCCAGTCCATGTATGAACCTAATGAGTATTGCAAAAATAATATCCAAGGAACTGCGAATTTTTATGAACTATTAGTTAAAAATAAAGCTATCAGAAAAAAAATAAAAAAAATAATTATTGCGTCTTCTAAGACACTTTATGGAGAAGGCGCTTATAAATGCAAAAATCATGGTTTAATATTTCCTGAATTAAGGCCAGTTGAACAATTGGAGAAAAAGGATTGGGAACTAAAATGTCCTCATTGCAATAATGTTATGGATGCTGTTCCTATTCCAGAAGAAAAACCGGCGCAATGCTTATCAGTTTATGCACTAACAAAATATTCAACAGAGAGATTGGCTCTAATGTATGGGCAAACTTTAGACATACCTACTGTAGCTTTCAGATATTTCTCAGTTTTTGGTCCAAGACAGTCATTAAGCAATCCTTATACCGGAGTATGCTCAATATTCTTATCAAGGATTAAAAACGGCCAACAACCTGTAATATTCGAAGACGGAAATCAGCTTAGAGACTTCATTTATATTGAGGATATTGCCCGAGTTAATTTATTAGCCTTAGAGAAATCAAAAAAGACTAAAGTTTATAATGTTGGCTTAGGAAAAGGAGTTTCTATAAAAGATGCAGCACTAACTATAGGAGAAGTACTTGGAATCAAAACTGATCCAGTAATTACTAATGAATTTAGGTATGGAGATACAAGAAATGATATTTCAGATAACTCGAAAATTGAGAAGGATCTAGGGTTTAAACCACAATACTCTTTCAGAGAAGGCATAGAAAAGCTTGTTGAGTGGGGTAAGGAAATAAAAGCCCAGGATAAATTTGAACAAGCTGAGCAAGAAAGGAAAAAATTACTTGGGTAATAGAGATTACTTTATTCTTTTCTTAAAATAATCTCTATTTTTCAAGGCTATGTCCAATTTTAATTCATTGATATAATATTCAATTATCTCGTTGAAAATGTAATCTAGATCTTTGGTAATGGTCCATGACCGGTAATCAGTTCTAAACTTTGACATATCAGAAATCCACCAAATGTGGTCTGATTCACGGTCTGGCGCTTCCTCATAATCAAGCTTCATGGATGTTTTAGCTTTAATCGCATCAACAGTTTCAAATATTGATACAGAATTTTTTCTTTCACCACCCAGGTTGTAAGTTTTTCCATAGACTCCAAGAGAATTTGGCTTTGGTTTTTTTATGAATTCATATATCGCAGTTGCCACATCAAAACTATGGATTTGGTCTCTGACCCTATAGCCTCCACCATACATGAAGTATTTCTTTTTAATCAGTGCACATTTTATTATGTATGGTAAATATCCATGCAACTCAACTGCCCTAGAATTTTTTCCAGTTAGGCAACCACCTCTGAAAGTTGCTGTCTTCAGCCTATAATTAATAGCATATTCCTGTGCATATACATCAGCTGCTAGCTTAGAAACACCAAAGGGAGTATGCCCGCATCTGTCTACTGGCAGCTCTTCATTAAAACTGTCATATGCCGTGTTTTCGTATCTTTTCCCTACAACCTTATAATTAAAATAATTTGGATAATCACCATAAACTTTGTTAGTGGACATAAAAGCGAAAGGAATATTAGGATTAAGTTGCCTTGTAAGCTCGAGAAGCTGCAAGGTTCCAAATGCATTTATTTGAAAATCCTCAATTGGAATCTCTAAACTTTTTGGGTGTGATGGTTGGGCAGCAAGATGAACAACGGCATCAACTTTTTTAATAATATTGGCCATAGTATCCTTATCTCTTATATCACCATCTATAAGCTCTAATTTTTTGTTATTAGAAATACCACTTTCTTCTATATTGAGCTTATTATCTGCATCTTTGCCAAACAACACCTTCCTGGTGTTATTATCAACACTAATGACTTCATGTCCTTCATTTAGGAAAAGCTCACAACATGCGCTTCCAATTAGGCCTATTCCACCAGTAACTAAAATCTTCATTTTACTATTATAAAACTTAAAAGGGTGTATTTAGAACTGATTATAAACTTTTCTACAATTATTTTAAACTGTTTTTCCTTAAGATTATTACCCAAGTTGGCAGAAAATTATTAATCATATCCGATAAAAATCCTGGAAAATACCGGAATAAGGCAAAAACAGAATATATTTTCTCGTCAAATCCATAATGTTTAGGATTTTTTAATATCTCTAAAGAAAAGTTTTCCAGATTAAAAAATATTTTTAATTTCCCTAAGAATTCTGAATAGGTCATAGGATAAATATCATATTCTTTTCCTTTTCCAGTAATTATTACATAAGCATCAGCTATCTTTTTTGGCAAATATGATAAAAAAGGAAGCTTAAGGTGCGGCTCTATAGGCCATAATTTATTGGGGCAGGTTATATAGCAGATTCCATCTTTTTTAAGCAATCTGTTAATCTCATGCAAAAGTTTTTTTTGGTCTCTAACGTGTTCAATAACATGGTTACATATAACAATATCAAATGAATTGTTCCTAAATGGTATATTGATGGCGTCTGTCCTAATAAAGACAAAATCTTTGACCTTACGCTCATCAGCGAAATCAATCCCGACGTATTTTTTTGATTTTTTATGCAAAACACTACCTAAGTAGCCTGAACCACAACCAACATCAAGAATTTTAGATTTTTCTAAATCTTTATATTTTGACAATATCTTGATTATTTTTTCTGCTTTTTTTAACCTTGAGGATTTATCATGTGCAGCATAAGATCTAAACATTTAAATCACCTGGAATGTGCATGTTTCAATAAATATGGCCCCCAAATCAGGAAAATTATTAATGACAAGGTTAACAATCCAATTAGTTGAAAAAGCAACACATTTCCACCCAGAACATTGGCCAAGGCACTCGAAAAATCTGATGATGGCCCATTTCCTAAGAAATTATATACTGCAATAATTTGTTCATCATCTAATCCAAAATCTCTTAATCCTCCAATCCCGGCATATTGTGCGGATATCCAATTCATAATTATTGATACAATTCCGATAAAAATAAAAGTTATTTTCATTTTATTTTTTTTGAGCAATCGGTTACCTGTAAAAATATATGGCAAAAAAATAAAAATAAATGGAAGTATTGGAGTCATATACCTTTTGAATGAGGGTGCTATTTCTGATGGATAAGCAAATGTTAAAACTGAAGCATAAATCAAAGTAAAAATAGCAAATATCACTATAGCTAAAGCATCATGATAAAAGGCATCTTTTTTCAAAAGTGCCTTATGCACTCCATAAAGTGCTAAGAATATTATAGGGGAAAATAGAAAAAATTTTGACATATAAACCAGTGTACCCGCACTTGGCAGTTTTATATTTAAAATCCCTGAAAGTTCGTGGGCTCCGTCCAGTTTGTATGCATAAGGTGTAGTAAATGGACTATCAAGAATAATATAGTGGTATGATGATAATAGGATTATAGGAATTGATACGCCGATAATAAATGACAGTAATAAAAATAATTTTGGTTTATTCAAATTAAGAATCCCTAATTTTTTAGGTCCTTTTGTTTCGATAGTTTTGGTTTTTATATAAAACGATAATAAATATAAAAATAATAATCCTGCTGCTAATATATGGAAATAATCAAACCAAGCAGAAAATCCTGCTAGCATACCTGCTGCAAATATTGTAGATCTTTTTGGCTCTAAGTCTTTATGCCTTATCTTAAACAAAATAATGAATGCAGCAAGCATAAAGAAAATGGCTAAAGGTCTTTGAAGAAATCCAGTGGCTATAGAGAATCTTATTGTACCGAAAGCAAAAAGTATTGTTATAATTATTCTTAACTTCTCATTCTTAGTGAATCTTTTTAATAACAAATATAGCAAAAGGACAGTTAATGCACTAAACAAAGAAGTGGTAAATACTGGAAGGATTAATCCTGAAATAATAAGGTATTCCAATATTTGCCTTTTACTGAGGTCTGGAAGATAATTTGATGGAATTCTTTTGTTTCCATAGAAGTCAACAGGCAAACTTTCTCCATAGTTTTCAAGCTTATCAAATAAAGAATCTATAATCCTTTGAGGTAAAAGATTAATGATTGGTTTGCTTAAGATATAAAGAGGTACTGAAATAAATGAAATTCCTGGGGCTTGACCGGAGTAATAGTGCCCATCATAGAACGCTATTCCACCACCAGCAACTCTACGATAAGTATCTATCTCAAATCTACCTTCATTTACAATTGCTGCTGTAAGAGCAGATTGGCTGTTTGCAGCGGTACTTGCTCCAAACATTTGCATATAAAAAATATAAATAATCCAGATTGTTAGAAATAACTTAAACTCTTTGCTCCTAAAAAAATCTGATTTTATAAACGGCATTTTTATTAGTTAATAGTGAGGAAGGTTATTCCTTTGTCTTCCTGATATTAATTATAACTCCAAATAATATTAAAATTAATGGAAGCACAATTACCTGGTAATTTATATTTAGCCCTAATAACCCAAGATAATAGCTGAATATTCCAATTAAGGCTGCGGATAATGCAACACCAATAATGAACCTTTCTATAAATCCAAGAGTTCCTTTCCAGTAAAGCATAAAAAAATAACCTGGCAAAACAAACAGCCAGAATAGAGACAGGACATTTCTAAATAAAACAATTAAATTTTCTTTAAAAAAGACAATTTTAAATAGTACTAAAAAGACCAAAAACAGAATGCCAATATATTTCAATTCTTTTATCTCTAAATTAAAAACTTGTTTCTTCAATGCAATCAGCTCCTAATCTATTATTTTTTAGTATTACCACAGCCTCATTATCAAAAACTATTTGAGCATCTTTTTTAATCATCTCATTAGCTATTAATATGTTATACTGAGCCAATACAGGCTGCCTGCTTACTTTATCAAATATGTGATAATCATAAGTGCACACATCATAATTATAATCTCCAAAGCGCAATGAATATTCTTTTTCCAACATATGCAAACCAATCTTAAAAGGTGATTTCATATAGGGCATTCCAGCACCATGATCACCAGGAACTTCAGTATTAATATTTCTTTTAATTGTCCTATTTTGTAATAATGCTATAAAATCATCAGGAATAACTTGAGCATGTACTCTTTTTGAACTTCGCAAGATTGCATCTTGGTTGTAAACATCGCCATAAAAGAAGTATAACTTAGATTCTATAGGTGTATTCTGACTCAGCCACTGAAAGGCTTCCCAATGCCAAGGATCCATTAAACCAGGTGAAGAAATTTTATTATATGTCAGTATATTGGGAATTGTAATTACATTAGATAAAGCAAGTATAAATAATATACTCAGGCTGAAAATGGAAATTGTCCTCAATTTAGAAGGTACAAATTTAATTAATGTGTACAGACCTAAGCCAAAGAAGAAAGAAAGATAAACAGGCCACATTAATCTTGGCTGAAAGGCCCTTATCCCAAAACCGATGTAGTTTGTATATCCAACACCTATCATGAACAGGCCAATAACAACAGGGATATCCATCTTTTTAAACTTGGCAAGGCCTACAATTACCCCTATGCCTAAAAAAATCAAAAGTAAACTAAAATCTGATAGGAAGAATATCGGAGTATTGCCCCAATCCTTGGAAACACTAAATTCATATGGATTTATTATAGCGAAGCTATTGACAAAAATATATAGGCTGTAGATTGCTATTACAGTTGAAATCACACCCGCAATCAGCATTTTTTTGATGAATTTCAGGCCAAACTTTTTGTAAATTAGCAATAATACACTATAAATAAAAATAAATCCTGCTGCATATACCAATTCAGATGTATGTGATAATGCAAGAGCACCAATAAATATACCAAGCAAAATTTCAATCTTTGCCAAATCTATTCTTCTCATGGCCCAAAATATGCAAATTAGAAATAATTGTCCTGTTATGGATGCCCAACTTCCCCAGATAAATCCTATATATGATTTATCAGAGAATATGAGGATAGATAAAGGCAGGGATAGTATTGCTATTTGTTTATTATAACTGCGGATAATAATATACATGACAAAAGCCGCTAATATAGCATTAAAAAAAATCATGAAGTAAGTTGTATCATAGATAGGAGTACCTGTTGAAAAATGTAGTATAGCACCTAAATGGTGTATCACAGGCGGATAGTATCCTATAACATCTTGATAGCCCTTTACTATGTAAAAAGGTTCAAATCTATAATTGCCTGCGTCCTTGATGCCTTCTGATCTAGTTATCTGTTGGAAAGTGTCAGAAGCAAAATAACCATATGGAAATTCATGCTGTATCCTGTGGTCCCATAAGTTGGCGACTCCTAAAAATAATAGTACACCAAATACAATTAGCAAATATGGTTTTTCCAGGTTCATTTCTAATACTCCCTATAGCGGAGAAAACAAATCAGCGGAAAATCTTGTGGAATGCGAGTGAATTGCTTGCGAGCTCGCGAGCAAGTCGCGAGCAGGGCGTTGCGAACTCGCTCACAATTCACAAGATTTTCTAGGTTTGCTGATGCAAACAATTGATAAAATAGTTTGTTTTCTCCAACATTGTGGCTCAATAATCATACTCACTATCGTTCGTAGATTTCAATCAGAGATTGAAATTATTGCCCATTTATTTAGTTGCGCCACTATATTTTGAAATTAAATTTTCCTTGCATATACCGTAATTTTATAATATGGGTCAATGTAAATTCTCATATTATTTATTCCTAAAATTCTTGTGAATTTACTACTTATGCCCGATAGGGTAGAACTGTAAATATTTAATCTCCTTACAGCGGATTCTACAGAAAAGTATCTTCCAGCACTCTCTATCTTTAATATTTTAAAACCAGATTCTTTCAACAATCTATTAAGTGTTTTGTCAGAGAAATAATATATATGTTCCCTTACTCTCCTAACTTCTTCCCACTTCTTTCCCAGTATTTTTGCTGGTAAACTACCTATATTCGGTGTAGTAATGGAGATAATGCCTCCTGGCTTAAGTAAATTTTTTATTTGCAGGATTGTTTTTTTTGGGTTGGGAACATGCTCGATAACATCAAAAATGGTTATTACATCAAAACTTTCTTTTTTATAATTTACTTCCTCAAGCGTACCATTAAAAACAGGAGATTTTTGATGTTTTTTTGCATAACCAGCTGCAACTTTAGAAATCTCTATTCCTCTAGCTTTCCACCCTCTTTTTAATGCCAATTCTAAAAAAAATCCCAGTGCACAACCAATATCAAGCAACGTTCCTGGTTTTTTATATTTTTCAATTACATTTAATCTTCTTATAAATGTATAAATTATATCTTTCTTTTCTAATAAATAATTTTCATATCCATAGAATGTATAATTAGTATCTTTAAATGATTGATTATTAAAATAAATTTTGTTTTTGTATATTTTCTCTAACTCATTAAACTTAAGCCGAGGATTAACATAAATTAAATCGCAATTTTTGCATTTTACAATGTTGAAACCATCTACTTTCATAAATATCCTAGTAGAATCAGAATTGCATAAATTGCATTTTACATATTCTACAGCTATGCTTTCGTTATGTTTACCCATTTTCTTCTTAGGAAAAATAATCCGTATATAAATATTATCGATAAAGTGATTAAGGATACTAACATTCCTAAATTGAAAGACTTTGGCTTATATTTGAATCTGATTGTTCCAGGAGAGTCTACGTAAACAGAACTAATAATCACATCAGCCTTTAATATATCCACATTATTCCCATTTTTTTCAGCAGACCAACCATCAAATATTGCAAATTTTTCGCTCAATACAAGAAAGCCTTTGTCTTTAGGTTTTAAAAGTATTTCATTAGGAGAAATTGATTCTGAGTCAACCTCAACTAATTTTCCTTCAAATGCATTAAGTGTATTTTCTATTTCCGAAAAATCAAGAGAATTTTTATTATTTAGTATATCTGGAAAAATTTTTCCACCAGAATCCTTATACCTTTGTAATACCGAAAATGAATTTGAGTCTATAGAATTAGCTGTAATAATTATGGCATCAAAATTTTTCAAGAAATCAGAATCGTAGTCATTTATTTTAGTATTTTTCCCCTGAATTATAACTGTTGTTTTTGGATTAAAATTTCTGTTTAATAATATAGTATAAATTATATCTTCTGATTGCTGATTTTCACCCACAACCAACATTGAATTATTTACAAAATAATATCTGGGTAAAAAGTTTTCATTCTCGTATAAATAAGGTCCTGCGATCCAATATGTCCAACCTGCTCCTGATGAAATGCATGAAACACACTCTTCAAATTTTCTTACTTCTTTGAATCCAGGGACATCTACTTTTTCTGTTGATGTTGCATATTTGAGGTTTAAAATTCCCAACAGCTTGGGATTATTATAGGTTCTTGCAATTGCAAGATACTTTATAAAATCGTTAAACCATATACCTCCACCACCAGATAAAGTCTCAAGGCCATATTGGGCATAATAACTACTAGCATAAAAAGATATGAAGTCGGTAACATCAAATGTTGTTATTCTAAATTTTTCATCTTGTTGCTCAAGATATTTTGCAAGTTCATTCTCTTCCAACTGGTCTATTATGTTAAATCCTTTGGGCAAACCTTTCGCAAATACTAGTTCTGTCATTATTAACAACACAATAATAATGAAAATAAAATTTTTTATTTTATTCCAAATTTTAATTTTTTTGGTTAAAATGCCGGAAGCATAACTGAAGCCGTATCCTGCAAGGACGGAACTAGAGAAAACAAAAATAAATAATACCCTGCCTATGTGCCTTGTTTGGGGAAACACCGGGGCATACTTATAAAATAATTCTGCGAGAACACCTCCGCTGCTTAAGAACAGAATAAATACTGACAAAGAAAGGAAAAAAAGAACCATCTTTTTTCTCCATAGTCCAAATGATAATAAAGCCAGAAGAAATGCTACAATTCCAATGTGAACTCTAATGCTTGAGGAACTTTTATTGAGTGGAATAATCTTTAAAAAATCGCTAAAAATAAAATAATCGCTTCCTATGTACTCTTGATAAGACAGTCCTTGCCCCCTATTTGTTTTTTTCATAAAATCAGAACTCGGAAATAATTTGATTGCAGACAACCCAACTAGAAAGAGTATTATTAAAAAACCGATTATTAATGTTTTTATAAAATTTTTTTTGAAGTTTTTGCTGATTATGTTAAATGTCAAATACGCTCCTATCAATATTCCAGTGTATATTAATATCAATCCTCCCCCGGAAAATATTTGAAAGGCCATCAAAATTCCAGCAAGCGCAGAATAAAAAATAGGATTTTTAGCTTTAGTTGCTTTGATAACAAAAAAAAACACTAATGGTATAAGTGCATAAGGCTCTAAAATACTAGGATTCCCTTGTACTATAAAATCATATATCAATCCATTGAACATATAAATTAGGGAAGAAATAAATGCAGCGGTTCGTAAACCTGTAAGATTCTTAACTAAAATATACATACCTAAACCCGAAATGAAAAAATAAAACAAAGTTGAAAGATTGATTGCAAGGAAGATATTTTTGAATAAAATAGTGAATATAAATGTCAGGTTAACAAAAAAAACCTGGCTGTCTCCAAAAAGTGGTTGTCCACTATACCAGTATGGTGTCCAGAAAGGCAGAGTATTTTTTTCAAGTGCGGTTTTATAATTATAAGCAAAAAATGTTTGCTCATGCAGATGATGCCCATTAGCCATCAATGTTTCAGTTCCTAGGAAGTTCTTAAAAAAAATCAAAGAAATCAAAAATATAACTAACGCTACTAAAATATCTTTTTTATTTTTTACAATCTTACTTTTTATCTCCAAAAGAATCTTATTTCCTGTTTCCATTCACTTTAAAAAATTCAATAAAATTTTGTTTATTAAATCTATAAATTTTTTAAGATGATCGATATTATGTAAAATGTTGTTTTTTAAGCTATCAAATAATCAGAGATAATCAATTCCTTTTTCATCGTCTCTCCATAACTTTAAGGTGTCATGGGCCCATTTGAAAGGATTATCATTTTTTTGGATTAATTTTGAGACTATTGAAATAAATTTTTTACCTGCACCCTTTCCATAAAGTGATTTTGAAGATTCCATCTTTTTTCTTAGGCTATCATTACTTGTGATATACTTTACCATATTTGTTATGATATCTTTACTTGCAGGAGGAACAATTATATTACTTCTTGCATCAAATACAGTCTCAGGTCTGTCAGTAGTTAAACGGCATGTCATACATGTCTTTCCTATAACATTGAGTTCTTCTTGGACACCTCCGGAGTCTGTTAAAGCTGCAATGCAATTGTCTGATTCAAAGAACTCCATGACATGGCCATATTCCGGCCAAATGGATGTATAGAGGAAGTTTTTTCTTATCTTTAGCTTCTCGAGCTCTTTTCTTAATCCATAAAAATCAAGTGCCATTCTTGTTGCACTCATTTCAATAAAATTTATATTGTATCCTTTTTTAACCAGTTCTTTTATGGCTCCAATTATGGATCTGAATCTTTTTGGAGTCAAATTCTCTCTTCTATGTATATCCACCCTTATCCACTTATCTTTCTCAAGCTGAGGATAGATGCTAAATATACTTTTTTCTGGTTTCATCTTTTTCTTAAGCTCTAGCGCATCAACGACAACGCCCCCTATAGTCCATATATTTTCTTCAGGATAGCCTTCTCTCAGCAGATGCTCTTTGTTAAGATTAACTGGGGCAAAATGATATTGGGAAGCAGCTGCAGATGTATAGGTGTCCCACTGTTCTGGAAAAGGTTCATTTCTCATTAAGATCCACTTGCCATAAAATTGCTGATCAATAAATGTTTCAATATCCACTTTGTTGTACCTTTTCATTACTTCAGGGGTCATGCTCCTTAACCCAGCTTCATTTTGTATTGCCTTCTCGGACCTGGAAAACATCCAGGCAGCTGGAACAATGCCGGTCATTATTGTATCCCCTAAAACAACGGGAATCACAGTCACACCAGGCCAATTTTTTTTAAGATGTTTTGCAAGCCATGATACCTTTATCATTAACTCTGCTGATTTTTGAGCTAAATCTCCTCTAATAGAAAGATTGGATCCTATTTTATCAATAAAATTAAATTCCTTAATTCCATGTGTCAAAACATCATCATAATGTTGATTTGAGTTAATGATAAAATAAGGAATTTTTGATTTTGCTGCAGCCACTATGCTCCCATAGAATTTATAGAAACAAGGTTTTGTCCCAATTACAAAGGCCAAGACCCATTTTCTATCCTTTTTTGCTTGTTCCATAACATCCCTGATCAATGGTTTATTGAGGGTCAATGGTAGTATATTAGGCATAAAATGATCTGCTTCAGTAGGTGTTTCTGTACCGAACATTGATTCGTATGCGTCTTTCATAACCATTTTTGCTATTTTTTGAGTTCTTTTTTTAGTGATATAATCTCATTGACAATATCCATTATTACCCTTACTTTTGGCATACTAGATCCTTTTTGCTCGAAAACTGAGCTACCGCTATACCTTGGGAAATGATGCACCCCTATATACTTAACCTTAAAACCACTTCTTTTAGCTTTTATCAATAATTCGCTAGTGCCAAGCCCTGTTTTGCATTGTAATTTGATTGTTTTAAAAACCTTTTTCTTTACTAGTCGGAATGCACAATCAAAATCTTTACCCCTAAGATTAAATATTAATTTTATTAAGGTATTGTATATTTTTGATGTACATATTCTCGTTAATGGGTCTTGTCTGTTTATCCTGTAACCAGATACTATATCATAATCTTTTGCATAGGGTAAGAGTAACTTAAATTCATTCAGGTCAAACTGGTTGTCAGAATCAGAATAAAAGATAAGGTCATATTTCGCAGCATCAAACCCCATTTTAATAGCATAGCCAACTCCCTTGAGTTTTTTTGGCTGCATGGCTAGTCTTAGATTCTTGATTTTCTTCTTTAATTCTTTAACTATTGTTTTAGTATTGTCAGTTGAACTTTCATATAATACAATAATTATTTCATATTTATTTGCAGTTTCTTTAAGAATACTCTCTGCATCCTTTACTAATTTTTTTATATTTCCTTCTTCATTATAGGCAGGAAAAAACATTGTAATATCTGGACGCATTTTAACCTAAACTTATTCTTATTCTAGCGAAAATAAGAGGTTATTTAAAACTTTATCAAAATTTTAGAATTCAATTAGATTTGAATAATCCTAATCTGATTACGTAAACATTAATTCCAATTTTTTTTACGTTTTATCTTCTCCAACATCATCTACTATTAGCTTCTTCATCTCATTTCTTTTATCAATAAATTTATCATAAAGATTATTCTTTTCTTCTGGATCGGTTCTCAAGTTGAACAAGGAAGAATTTAAGATCTCATTCTCTGGTTTTATTTCTATTAGCTTCCAGTCATTATTAGAAATTGATTCCTGTCGCAAATCAATATCAAAAAGGTCAGATATACCCTTATGCCTTTTCCTGCCAAATAATTCAGATTTTGCAAATTCTTTATCATAACCAGGGACATTATTTATCAGGGGCAATAGGCTTGTTGCGTCTACATCTTCTGGAATTTCTATATCCAGAATATCCAGTATTGTGGGAAAAATACCAATTATTTCAACTCTTTTGTCAATTCGTTTGCTTTGAAATTCTTTTGGGTAATAAAAAATTAATGGTACATGTATTACTTCCTCATACAATGTCCTTCCATGGACAAAACTTCCATGCTCGTAAAATTCTTCTCCATGATCAGATGTGATAATTATTATAGTATTATCTTTAATACCTAACTGATCAAGTTTATCTATAAATTTCCCAAAATTATAATCAAGAAAAAATATTTCAGTATCATAAAGTTCAATCATATAATCAATTTCTTCTTGAGGAACTTCATCAGATCTATCAAACATATATAAATAACTACCATCGCTGCTAAGATCCTTTCCGGTCTTATTTGTGAATTTGTCTCTGAATTCTTTACCTAAATTATAAGGATCATGAGCGTCAAAATAATTAATGAACATAAAAAAAGGTTGAGCTTTATTTTTATCAAGCCATTTAAAAATATCTTTGTTTAATTCTTCTGAAGTTTTTTCTCCGTCAGAACCAAATATTTTGTAAGCATTAGGAAAATTATTAGATATAATATTCATAATATTCAAATCATTAAATGTTAAAATATACTCAAAAAAATCAATTCTGTCTATATATGTGTTAAACCCTTGCCCAATTCCATAAGTTTTTTTTATGTAAGATCCGCCTACGAATCCGACTGTGTTATATCCTTTTTCTTTTAGAACTTCTGCTAAGGTTATTTCATCCTCATTCAAATACGGGTTTGCTCTTGTAGTACCATGGCTAGAGGTATATTTTCCAGTAAAAAAAGAAGCATGACTTGGAAGGGACCAAGGTGATGAGGATATTGCATTGTCAAATACAACAGAATCTTTTGCGATATTATCTATATTGGGGGTTGTGTTTAAGTGATATCCATAATAAGAGACATGGTCTGCCCTTAAGGTGTCCATTACTATAAATATTATATTTGGAAACTCCTTTAATTCTTTATTTGGGGTATAACTCGGAATATAATTTAAGAGAACTATGTCCAATAGTAATGCTATAATTACAAAAACAATTATACCAAATTTATAATTATTAAATAATGACTTTATTTTTTTCCTTTGAAAATATGATAAAATATGTAATACAAGATTTTTTCCTTTTGTTAATAATAATATATAAATCAAAATAACCGATATTACAAGCAATAGACTTATCCAGAATTTAATTTGATCAAATCCTGAAATTAGACGAATAAGTATAAAGTTAATAAAAAAATCCCCATAAAAAAACAACAGAATAGATACTGGAGTTACGGTATAAAAGATTAACAAGCTTTTTTTTGTGAGTTTTAGTCCTGTTAACTTATTTAGCAAACCTAGAATCAGGGCTATAATTAAAAAAAAAATCACGAATACATATGATGACATAATAAGTGTCTGATAGAATTCAAACCATTCAAAACTCCGATAAGCTATTCTCCCTACAATATCCAATGTACCATGTATTATCCCTGTTACCAGTCCTACATATACTGCTAGTTTAATATGATTTAAAAATTTCATTCTAATGCATTTTCTTTTTCATTAAGTATAAACTTCTTTCAGAATCTGTAATTTTTTGGTGATCTAATATGCTAAAATTTTTCTTGAGTGTATCTTCAAAATGCTTTTGAGTATATCAATAATTCTTTTTGTTAAAAGCCATGCCTAGAATATATCTAAGACCTTCAGAGTAGGAAGGAATAGTGCTCGGATGCGTCAAAGCTCTTAAACCATGTTTTAAAAAATACTTTGGACGTATATAAAATTTTTTATAGGCAAGTCTGGCTGTCTTGGATACTTCTTTTGCATCTTTATACCCCTCAGGAACATAAACTGCACCTGTTCTTGTAATGTAATCTTCACTAATCATACCCTTCTTTACAGCATCGAAATAGTCTTCTGTGCCATATTCAGGATAGAATGTATTGAATTGCGCAAAAGTCAAATCCATATCAATAGCAAGTTGAGAAGATTCCATAGTTCTTTCTGGCGTATCTCCTGGAAGCCCTACAACAAAAAATCCTCTTGTAGTGATTCCATTATCATGTATAATTTTTGTCTTCTTTTTGATATCTTCCAAATTAGTAGCTTTCTTGACACGATTAAGAACCTCCTGGTTACCTGATTCATACCCTATTGCTATATTCCAACATCCTGACTTTGAAGCAACCTCAACCATTTTTTTTGTTAGGGTGTTGATATATGCATACCCCTGCCATGGAATGTCAATCTTTTCTTGTTTTAATTTTTTGCAGAAATCCAATACCCAATCCTGGTTTATAAAAAATATATCGTCCCAGAAAGCAACTTCCTTTATCTTATGCTTCTCGACAAGAATTTTTATGTCACTTATTACCCTATCGACAGAATGTCTCCTGTATTTTGGAGCTGCTATACCGGAATCAAAGCAAAAAGTACACCTTCCGTAAGAACAACCCCGTGAGGTAAGATAAGGCACTACTGGAATTTTTGTAACTTGAAGCGGTAAAGGCTTGTATATGTGGATGTCATATAAATGCCAAGCAGGGGGTGAAAGCTCGTCTAAATTGCTTACTGGCTTACGAGGGTCTGTTACAATTATATTTCCATTTTCTCTATATCCTATGCCGGGAATATCTTTCAGGGTTTTACTCTGCTCGAGCTTATCCAGAACCTCAGGTATTGTCTTTTCAGCCTCACCTCTGAGTATGAAACTCAGATGAGGATTATTTTCAAGTGTCTTATGAGGTAATGTAGTTGCTAGATTACCTCCCATAAAAATAGGAACCTCAAAATCATCCTTTAGAGACTCAATGAGGGACTTTGACTGACTGCTTATAGCTATGTTTGCAGAAACCCCAATTGCGTCCGGCTTGGACCTATTTAGGATTCTTTTTACATCCTCGTAGCTGTAGCCATTTGGTGCGCAATCTATAATCTCTGCTTTATGACCTGCTTCTATAGCAGAAGAAGCTAAAAAACCAATTCCTAAAGGCATCCAATATCCATAATCTGCTTCCCCAGTTTTTGATTTCTCTGAACCGTAACAATCAGCGATTATGTTATATGGCGCTACGATAAATGTAACTTTCATTTATATTCCAAACTCCCCACGAAAAATCAATTTAGTTTATATTTTTAATTATTTTCAACAATAACAATTAACTGGAGTTAATTATATATATATATATTTAATATTTAAGCTTTTTGGTTCGCATGAGGTTGGTGCGAAAATAACAAAATAAGATTAAAGCTTTAACTCTAAGTAACGTCTTAATGTTGTGTTTTAATCCAAGTAAACAAGTTACAATATTTCTATG
>JADFLA010000029.1 GCA_022564635.1 Nanobdellota archaeon
TTCCAGTATCCTTTTCTCTTTGTTGGAGATTTCAGGGTCATGGTGGTTACCTCCACCACCCCTGGAATAATAATCGAATTCTTCTTTCTAGTATATAAGAAGAGTCTTATTTAAGAATTATGCACCAACCTCGGTTGTACCACTAACTTTTTATACCCTAATTATACACAATTTATTCTATGGAATCAGCAAAAGCATTTGCTCCTGGCAACATAAGCTGTATATTTGTTATTAAAAGAACAAAAAATCCAGCAAAATCAGGCTCATTGGGTCTTGGCTTTACAGTCAATAAAGGAGTTAAAGTTACAATTAAAAAATTATACAATATTAAAAAAAACAATTTTAAAAAATTTAATAATAAGATTATAAACACAAAAAATATTAAAAATAGGATCTATTATAATAACAAAAAAACAAATCTGCCAACTATTAATTCTGTTATTGAAAAATTAACCAATGAAAAAGTTATTGTTAATATTAAATCTGAGTTACCTTTAGGTTGCGGTTTTGGTATTAGCGGAGCAAGCGCAATAGCTACTGCTTATGCGTTGAATAAATTATTAAATTTAAAGAGAACAAAAAAAGGGTTAGCATTAATTGCTCATATTGCAGAAATTGAAAATAGAACTGGTTTAGGTGATGTTGTGAATCAATTTTATGGAGGTTTTTTGATTAAATACAAGCCAAGTTATATGTTTAAAGTCAATAAAATCCCTATAAAAAATAAAAAAATTTATTACAAATATTTTAGTGGTATTAATACAAAAAAAATCATTTCAAATAAGAAAAATAAAAATAAAATCAATAATTCTGGATTAAATTCATTAAATAAAATCAAAAAATTTAAAAAATTAAATTTAAAGAATTTAATAAAACTATCAAAAGAATTTTCTTATGACAGCGGTTTATTGAAAAATAAAAAAGTTATTGAAATAATCAAAAAAATTGAAAATAAAGGTGGTAATGCTTCTATGATAATGTTAGGTAATGCCGTTTTTAGCGATAGTTATTTTAAAGGTAGTAAAATATTAATAATAAAGGATAAAGGTGCTTGTTTGTACAGCAAAAAAATAAAACAACTAAAATATTCAATTAATAAATAATAATTAAAAATTAATGAAAATAATGGAATTAATATTGAAAAATAATTATTGAAACGAAGTTAATGAACAAAATGCTAAAAAAAGAAATAAGGGTGATAGGAATTGATGATGCACCTTTCAATAAGTTCAAGAAAGGTAATGTTCTAATTGTTGGAACTGTTTTCCGAGGAGGTTTGTATCTGGATGGTGTTTTATCCACTAAAGTAAATGTTGATGGAAATGACGCAACAAAAAAAATCATAGAGATGATAAATAACTGCAAATTCAAGCCTCAATTACAGTGTATTTTTTTAGATGGTATAGCTGTAGGTGGTTTTAACGTCATTGATGTTAAAGAGCTTAATAATAAAACCAAGATTCCGGTAATTGTCATAATTAGAAGAAATCCTAATATTGAAAAGATTAAAAAAACATTAATAAGAATTAATAAAAGGGATAAAATAAAATTAATAGAGAAAGCTGGCTCTGTTATTCCTGTTGGCAAAATTTACATTCAGCTTACTGGCTTGAGTATAGATAAGGCAAAAGAAATATTAAAAATTGTTTGCACTAGAAGTTTAATTCCTGAGCCTATAAGAATTGCTCATTTGATTGCTTCTGGAATAACTTTTGGGGAGAGTAGAGGAAAAGCATAAGATTTTTAAAATAAAAAGATTTTAAGATAAAATATGAACTATAAAATAATAATAACTACATTAATATTTTCTTTGTTGATTGTAAGTGCATGTGCTCAAACTACTTTGGTTCCAGAAAAAGATACATCTCAAGAACCAGTAGGGGTTGATGTAGTTAGCGAAATTAAGAAAATAAAAGTAATTGAAGAAGAAGTTGAGGAAACAAAAGAGGAAATTAAAGAAGTAGTAGATGAAGAAGAAATTTCAGAAGTTGAAGAATTGTTGAGTATTGTAGATAAAAAAGTTGAGAGTTTAAGGTATAGTTACAAAGGTCAAGAAACAAAAGATTTCTTTTATGAATTTTTTGTTAAGGGAAATAAGATTAAATATATTCTAGATCCTCCTTACAAAGTTATTGATGTGGATGATGATGCGTATGATACAATTTACATAAATAAAGAATCTAGAACAGCACTTGCTTATTGTGATAATAAAAAATGTAGAGTCAAAGGAAAAAAAGCAGTTCTTGATTATGATGAAAATTATATATTAACCCCATTTGACTGGCTTAATAAAATTGAATCTGCTGAGATAGTAGGAGAAAGATTGATCGATAGAAGAAACACTATGAAGCTCACAACAAATGATTTTTCAATTTGGATAGATACCTTTTTTGGAGTTCCATTGCAAGTAGAAACTGTTGATAACTTATACAAATTTGAGAAAATGAGCTTTAATGGTGTGAAAGATGAGGATGTTAGTGTGAAAGGTTAAACTACTTTCTCTTCAGCCATATACTTCTTATCAACTAATTTCTTCAAATCTTTAGTAAGTAATCTATGCTTTACCTCAACATTCTTTTTTTCTTCGTTATATGTTTTAATGCCCTCTGTTTTAGAATATAATCTCATGGAACAGAAATCAGGGCCGCACATGCCGCAAAAATCAGCATCTAAACTTAAATCAGACCTTATTTTTTTTGCTGTTTCTGGATCTAAAGATAAAGCAAACTGTTTTTCCCAGTCGAATGAAAAGCGGGCTTTGCTTAGTTCATCGTCCCTATCCCTTACATTCGGAATGCCTTTCGCAATATCAGCAGCATGAGCTGCAATTTTATAGGCAATAATTCCTTGTTTAACCATTTCCGGAGTTGGCAAACCAAGATGCTCTGCAGGAGTTACATAACATAGATAATCTGCACCATGCATGCCGGCAACAGCTGCACCTATGGCAGATGTTATGTGGTCATAACCCGGAGCGATATCCGTTACAAGAGGACCTAAAACATAGAATGGTGCACCATGGCAATATTTTTTTTGCAAATCAACATTTAATTTTATATCATTTAATGGGATATGACCAGGCCCTTCTACCATTACCTGACAATCTTTTTCCCAAGCTTTTAATGTCAAGTCTCCTAAAATTTTTAATTCTGCTATTTGCGCTTTATCTGTTGCATCATGCAAGCATCCTGGTCTTAGAGAATCTCCCAAAGAAAATGTCACATCATATTTTTCGAAAATATCACATATTTGGTCGAATTGTGTATACAAGGGATTTTCTTTGTTGTTTACTTTCATCCACCTTACTAAGATTGCACCTCCTCTACTTACAACTCCGGTTAATCTTCCTTTAAGCAAAGGCAATGTTTTTCTTAAAACACCAGCGTGTATGGTCATGTAGTCAACGCCTTGTTTTGCTTGCTGTTCTATAACATCTAACCAATCTTCTTCTTTTAAATCATCAATTGTTTGCTTTTCGTCAATAACCTGGTATGTTGGTACTGTACCAATAGGTATTGTGGCTTCATTTATGATTGCTTCCCTTGTTTCATTTAAATTGCCTCCTGTGCTTAAATCCATGGCTGTATCTGCGCCATATTTCATGCAAAGCCTTATTTTCTCCAATTCTTCATCAACAGAAGCCCTTACTTTTGATGCGCCTATATTGGCATTAATTTTTGTCTTAACACCTTTGCCTATAGCTATTGGCTTTAGATTTTTATGATTAATGTTTGCAGGTATGATTATAGTGCCCTCTGCTATTCCTTGTTTTAATACATCTACATCAATATTTTCAACAGAAGCAACATACTCCATCTCTTTTGTTATTATACCTTGTCTTGCATAAGAAAGTTGAGTAAGCATATAATAAGCAAAACCTTTGAAATTTATAAAGTTGTTGATTGTGAGAACAAAAAGTAACAAGAAAAAGTTTTTGTTTAAGAGTTATTCACAATCTTACCGATCGTCATTAAATTCTCAAAGCCTACAATTGGGTATCCTCTCTCTTCTGCTGTGATGCGAAGATTATTTCTCTCTTCTCCATGAACATATATCCCTGTATCGCCCAGCACAAATGACATTCCTATTTGTGCTGCAGCCTCGAGGTCATTGGCGGAGTCACCTGCGTAGAGAGTTCTACTAATATCACTTCCTAATCGTTCTGAGGTCTTGATGAGGATTTCAGGGTCTGGCTTTGGATTTATCACATCATCCACTGTTACTATCACGTCAAAATAGCCATCAATGCCATGATGTTTCATTATACTATCTACTACACCTCTAGCACTCATTGTGGCTAAACCAAGTTTATACCCATCATTTTTCAATTGCTGTAAAAGATTTTTTGCATGTGGCAGCAGTACAGTATCACCAGTATATCTTTGCTGTAAATTATTTTTCAATACAACTGCTTCATCTATGTATATACCTGCTTGTTCTTCCCCAAGAGCATTTTCCATAAAATCCCATAAATACTTCCTCGTTCCACCACCAAATTGTTTTCTAATTTCATCATCCGTCACGTTTACATTATATGTGGCTAATGCCTCCCTTGCCGCTCTTAGTGCTGCTGGTTGGCTATCCACTAACATTCCATCCAGATCAAAAATTAGTGTATCGATTGTCATCGACTCTTGGTATCTAATTTTACTTTAAAATTTTTCTATTTTTGCCTGTACTATTATATTTTTAATCAATTTATATTTTATCAAACAAAACCTTTAAATAATTGGAGGTTACTAGATTATCTAAAGATTAATTAAAAATGGACTTTAAAATAAGTTTTGTTGATTCTATAAAACAAGCTATTGAGATTGTTAAATTAAACGGTAAAGTTGCGGAAAATGTTTCAAAAGACCAAAATGCAACATTAATGGGAATTCTAATCATTGCTATTGGTGGTTTTTTAAGTCAGATAACAGGCTTAAATATTTTGGTTATAGTATCCTCTTTAGTAATTTTAATTATTGGTTATTTTATTGTAGTGGGTATATTGCATATAGTAGCTCGTTTGTTTGGAGGACAAGCTAAATATATTGAATATTTCAGGGCGGTATCATATGCTTCTATTTTAAGCTGGTTGGGTATTTTAGCAATTATCCCTTTTTTAGGTATCATTATTAGTTTTTTGATTTCTATATGGGGTATTGTGGTTGGTGTAGTCATCCTAGAAAATGTGCATAAACTTACTAGGGGGAAAGCCATAATAGTGGTTTTATTGCCTTTTATACTATTAACACTTTTGGTTGCTTTAGGAGCACTCTCCTATTTTGGAGTTTCGAATCCAGGTGTGTTATTACCCTAAATAATTTATTTTAATTAAATTCATTTTATCAAACAAAACATTTTTAATAACAAAATTATTCTATATTAATATGGATTTATTGCAACAACCAAAACAGATTTACATAGGGAAAATAAACACGTCTGAGAAAGAGATAAGGGATTTAATCAAGGCGTGGGTAGCTATTTCCATAGCTTTTGCAATGGTGCTTAAAGGCCCAATAGGATTAAGTTTCTATCAGGTTTTCATTGTTTCAGCCATTGCAGTAGGCGCAGGATTTTTGCTGCATGAACTAGGTCATAAACTGGTTGCTCAAAGATATGGTTGTTTTGCGGAGTTTAGGTCTTTTGATCAAATGTTGCTATTAGCGATTTTTATGTCTTTTTTCGGTTTTGTGATTGCGGCTCCGGGTGCTGTAATGATAAGCGGTCCTGTAGGGGTAAGGAGAAACGGCAAGATAAGCGCAGCAGGACCAATTGTAAATTTAGCATTAGCATTTGCATTTTTGTGGGCTTTATTGCTGCAACCTACAGGCTTTCTAAAGGTAATAGCCTTTTATGGATTTTTTATAAATTCATGGCTGGCTTTGTTTAACATGATACCTTTATGGAATTTTGACGGTAAAAAGGTCTTAAGATGGAACAAAAAAGTTTATGGGATAATAGTTGCAATAGCCTTAGTATTCATGTTTTTGCAAAATAGTGTAAGATAATTATTAAGAAAATGTCAAAAACCACCCGTCAGAGACTGGTGGCATGATTGATTTAGCTAAGTACGGTAAGTGGTTTTTGTGTGAACGCGACGAGCAACTGCGAGTCGCTTGCAATTCACGAATACCACCAATAATTATGGGTGGTTTTCGAGCACTACTCATACCACCAATCTGAAGATTGGAGGTATTCCGTTGTATAAAAATTACAAAAAAGAGGTTTAACATGGTAAATTTAAATCTAAATTCCAATAAAGTACTCATTATTTCAATAGTTCTTTTGTTAGTTGCAACTGGAAGTCTAATTTTTTATTATAATAACAAAGTTGATGAGTTAAATTCAAAAATTTTAATTTTAAATAATGAAATGGTTTCAAATTTAAAAGAATTAAAGGAAGTTTTAACAAATGATATATCTTCTTTAAATGATAACTTAACATATGAGATAGACATTGTTGATAATGATTTAAGGAATTTTAAAACTCAAAATAAGAAAGAAATAAATACACTAAGTGACTTAATTGATGAGATAGAGAAACAGACTGAGATACAGTTAGGAGAGCTAAAAGATGAATTAAAGGATATAAAAGTAAAAAGCAAAGACTTTACTGCAATAATTAATGATGTAATACAATCAGTTGTAAGTATAGGAACGAATAAGGGTTTAGGTTCTGGAGTGGTAATTGATGACCGCGGTTTTATTGTAACAAATTATCATGTTGTTAATGGTGCTAGTATAATAAGGATTTTGACTTATGATGAAAATGTTTATGATGCCACTTTAATAGGTTTTAATGATGTAGTAGATGTAGCAGTGCTTAAGGTTGATGCTTCATTACCGGATTTAAGATTTGGAGATTCAGATGATGTTTTGGTAGGGGAAAGAGTAATAGCTTTAGGCAATCCAGCAGGACTTTCATTTACTGTTACAGAAGGGATAGTGAGCGCTGTCCATAGGACAGGTCCAAATAATCAAGAGATTTACTTGCAAACAGATGTTCCTATAAATCCTGGAAATTCTGGTGGTCCTTTAGTCAATATAGAATCTAAGATTATAGGATTGAACAATTTCAAAATAGGAGGTTTTGAAGGATTAGGTTTTGCGATAGAATCAAATACTGTTGAAGGAATTGTAGATGATATAATAGCTCAATACCTGCAAACCCAGCAAGAATAGATAAATTTAAATTTTTAAAATCTAATTAAGGTTAAAATGGCTAAAAAAAGAGGTAAAAGAACTAAGAAGAAAGTATTTAACAAACCCAAAGCAGCCAAAAAAACTATTAAAAGTAATTTCCAGGAAAAGAAAGTATCTTATTCTAATGTTAAGAAGCCTGTAAGTCCAAGTAAGGATCTAGAGCTGGATAAGGAATTAAATGAACTTGCAACTCATAAGTATTATGGTCAAAAATCTACAGAGAAAGAGGCTTACGGTGCAGAAAAGAAAAAAGTTGACAAACCTGTAGAAAAGAAAATTGATAAGCCAAAAAGCCTATTTCATACAAAAATTTATGATCAAGTAGATTACGATAATAAAGTTCCAGCTTGGTTTTATATGGCTTCTATTTTTGCTGCATTTTTATTTACTATTTATATTTCAATTTTTGCAACCATCCATTTTGGAGATATAATCTATATGAATATAATGATAGTTTTCTTGTTTATATCCATGGTTTCATTTTTTCTTATATCTACAGTATACCTTATTTCAAAAAGAAATAAATATCATGCAATTGTCCCTGTATTATTTTTCTTTGGCATTGTTTCTATAATGATTTATGCATTTAAAGCTGTAGATACTTCTGATTTAGTTAGGTTTTCTATAATATATACGATAATAGTTGCAGCTGTGTCAATTTATTTTCTTATTATAAGGAAATGATTTTAATAATATAAGATGAAAATTAAAATACCATCTTTCAAATAAAAGAAAGAGGCTTTAAAAATTATTTTGTAAGGGTATTTAATAGGAAACTAATCCAGTCCTATGTTTCCATATATCCTCTCTCTGGATGGTTTTCTATACTCCGCTATAACCTGTTTTTCTAGAGCTTTGATCTCTCTTTGATCTTTACCAAGAGCTTCAATACATTCATCAATTTTAATCTGTTTTTCTTCTAACTGTTTCTGCCAATGTTGCAGTTTATTTGGATCAGCTATTGTCTTTAGACCCCTCAATCTTTTCCTGATATCTTCCCTATGAAAAATCAATTGTCTCAATTTTCTTTCTGTTCCTATTTCATCTTTCCTTAAAATATCAATGCGTCCTTCGTTCGAATTAAACCAGTTAAAGAATCCCATATCTTTAAAATAAATATTTATCTTAATAAGGTTTTTGGTTCTAGTATTATTTAATGATATTTATTATTTAAGAGATTATATTTAAAAATTTTGGCAATAAAGTTTTTTAAGAAGTAGCAATAATTTTCTTTTTGCCTAGCATTTTATCAGTTTCTGTCTTAATTATTTCCCAATGTAGTTTAACAAGTTTTTGAACTGTAGGATCCTCTGTATTTAACTTGTATAATTTTGCTCTTCCTATATTTCTTGTATGCGCAATAACTTTTCTCTTTTCCAATTCTTTCCATGCCCTCGTAAATGATGTCCAACCAACATGGCTACCTTCAGCAATTTCTGTCATGCTATAGTCAAAGTCTTTTCCCAATATTAGAAAATTCAATATTCTGATCATGGGCGAATACCCTAGATATCCTGCAAATATACTTTTTTGTTTATTCATCTTAAATTCACCGTCTTAACTTATATATAAATATAATTAAAAATAAATGGATTTTATCAAAGCAAACCCATTATGGTTTGGAATTATCCTTGAATATTGATAAAAAGAAGGAGATTGAGGAATATATTGAGGAGAATTTAGTTTGAAAAAATCAAGAATTTTAGAAATATAATAAAATCAGAAATAAAAAACTAAAAAAGTAACTTACATCCCCATTCCAGGTGGCATTCCGCCCATTCCGCCAGGTGGCGTTCCACCTTCTCCTCCACCCTTCGAACCAGAAGATTGTATTACATCATCAATCCTTAGAACCATAACTGCAACTTCAGCTGCACTTGATACAGCTTGTGTTTTGATCTTTAATGGCTCTATGACGCCTTTCTTCCATGCATCCATTACTTTTCCACTGAAAACATCAATTCCAGCCCATTTTTGTTTTTTTGTATGAGCAGCTTTTAAATCTGTCATTGTGTCTATTGGATCAAGGCCAGCATTTTCAATTAATGTTCTTGGAATTACTTCCATTGCATTAGCAAATGCTTCTACAGCTAACTGCTCTCTACCTGATAAAGAATTTGCATATCTCGTTAATGCCATTGCAAGTTCCATTTCAGGAGCACCTGCGCCAGCTACTACTAATCCTGTTTTTAATGCAGCAGCAACATCTCCTACAGCGTCTGTTACTGCTCTCTCTATTTCATTTGTAACATGTTCTGTTCCACCTCTAATTAACAGAGTAACTGCTTTTGGGTTCTTGCAATCCATAATGTAGGTAAACTCTTCATCTCCTACTTTTTTTTCCTCTACAGTTCCTGCATTCCCTAAATCATCTTTGCTTAAATCCTTAAGGTTATTAACAATTTTTGCTCCAGTTGCCTTTGCCATCTTTTTCATATCACTTTCAGATACTCTTCTAACAGCATAAACTCCTTTTTTTGCTAAGAAATGTATAGCAACATCATCAACACCTTTTTGGCATAAAACAACATTTGCTCCGGTTGATGTTATTTTTTCTACCATATCCTGCAGCATTTTCTCTTCCTGATCTAAAAATCCTTGCATCTGGTCAGGTGTTTTTATTTGTATGTTAGCATCTATCTCTGGTTTCTTTATTTCTATTTCTCTGTCAATTAATGCAATTTTTGCATCTTTAACAACTCTTGGCATTCCTGGACTTAGTCTTTCTTTGTCAATTACTATGCCTTTTATTAACTCAGAATCCTCTACACTGCCTCCAGTTCTTTTTTCTATTTTGATGTTATCTTTATCTACATGGTTATTTTCTTCTACAACCATTTGCACTGCTTTAACAGCTAAAGTTGCTAATGTATCCTTAGAATATTCAGCACCTTTTCCTGTCATTGCTGTTTGTGCAATTTGCTTTAAAACAGTTTCATTTGTTGCCCTTTCTCCTAGTTGGTTTAGAATTTCCTGGGCTTTTGATTCTGCCATTCTATAACCTCTAGCTATAACAGCTGGATGAACATCTTTATCTAATAGTTCTTCAGCGTTTTTTAGTAATTCACCTGCTAAAACAACTGCAGTTGTTGTTCCATCTCCTATCTCATCTTCTTGTGTTTTAGCAACCTCTACAATCATCTTTGCAGAAGGATGCTCAATGTTCATTTCTTCTAGAATTGTAACACCATCATTAGTAACAGTAACATCCCCTAAAGAATCTACAATCATCTTGTCCATTCCCTTTGGACCTAAAGTAGTTCTAACAGTTTCAGCAACAGCCTTAGCTGCCATGATATTGTTTCTTTGTGCTTCTCTACCTACAGTTCTTTGAGAACCTTCAGGTAAGATAAATATTGGTTGTACTGTTTGATTTGCCATTTTATAACCACCCTCATTAGTTTATTTTATTGAAATTTACTAGATGCTTGAAAATCATAGATACTTGAAAATCCTATGGATTTTCGGCACCAATTTCATTGGAAAGTAAATGAGCAGTTCTATATAAAGCTATCGGTTTTTTGGGCTTTGTGTAATAATAGGGTTTTAAAGGGTTTTGTGTAAAAATAGGAATCTTGTGTAATATATAGCCTCATTATTACACAGCAACCATATTCTAAGAAGAGGATTGGCTATAAAGTAGATATATACAGAAAATTCAATTGGGTATATCTGTGGTGTTATCTTAATGTCAATTGGATTATTCAGAAAGTATTGGTTGATGAGAAGACTAAAAGAATAAAAAAAGAAAAAAAATAAATCAGAAAATCTAGAAGTATAAAATCTAAAATTTTCTATGTTTTTGATAACAATCCCTGCAATAAACAGGTCTGCCTTCTTTTGGCTCAAAAGGAACTTCACATTCATTACCACAATCTGAGCAGGTAACTTTGTGCATTTCCTTTGGACCGCCAAAATTTTGGTCATTAAATCCCATTGGTTATTTCACCTATATTTGTTAGTTATACCTAAAGATTTACTAGAAGTAGAATCTTCCTGTATACCAAGTTTTAGCTATACATTACTCTTATTTAAATGTATAGCTTTATGGGGCTTTGGACGTTTAGTCGATTTTGGTCGTAAAGTACCTTGCCAAATCGATAGGAGGGGTGTATCTACCATATTTTGGTCGTAAAGTCAAGGTAAACAAACACCCCCCCTAGATTTGTGTGCAATTTCATATATAACAAACAGAAATAAATAAACAGATGTTTATTTAGACTTTGGCTATAGAGTTGGCACTTTAGATAAAGGACAGAAGGCTAAAAAGTTTGTTTAATGCGTTAAAAGAAAAAATCGGAACTATCTGATAAATAAATGTTACTACAATAAAGTTTATATACTTCTCCAATTTACCTTTTACTATGGTGGACATACTACCACATAAGAGCAGAGAAAGAACAGATGGATATGGCCCAAACCTTAAGTCAGGACTAGTTACGGGAGGCGTTGTTACATCAGGAGCTGCGGGAAGCTTGTTAACTTTTAGTGCAATATTGTACGGTGCCCCCGAATATGGATTCCTTGCCCTTGCTTCAATAGGTATTGGAAGCATGGTCTACGTTGGTGGTACAATTATTGATCGGGTTCATAGAGAAAAAGGGGTATACGGCATTGGTGATCTTGATAGAGTTACTAATCCTGATGATAGTGAATACGAAGTGGGGCTTGAAAATAAACTTTAGATAGAACGGTGCTTTGTCCATAACCCTCCTCTTAAATCAAGGGCTTTCCTAAAGGGCAATAAGTTTTTAATAATATTATTATTACACCTTCTTTTATGGTAACTGTCAGCGTTAAATTAAGTGAATTATACTCAGCTGAACTAAAATTACATAATATAACAGTGGATGAGTATAAGGCATTAGGAATTGAAAAACTAATAGTGGATATTGAGAAAAATGCAGTTTGTTGTTCAAGGACCTCCATGGAACCTGTGGCTTATGAACTCTTGGAAGGATGCCACAGAAGTAAAGCTCTTCTTGAATTAGGATATTCAGGTGAAGTTACATTGCAATACACTGGACCTGATGATACTGATACAGCACCAATTCTCTTAAAGGATGTACCTATCGTAGAAGATGCTGAATATGAAGAGTATCGAATAGAATATGATTTACTCTGATTAAAAATGAAACTCAACCCTTATAAGAAAAATTTTATCGGATTAGTTATTGTTACTGGAGTTCTAGCATTACTTTTATGGAGTTGGGGACAATATGCTTTGATGTTTGTGGTAATTGGATTTCTGATGGGAATTGGATTTATGCTTTGGGTGGGAAGAAAGTAAAAGTTTTTATAGAGTTCTACATAGAATAGGTCAATCAGGGTGGTATGGATCGAGAACAAATTTGACGACACTTTATTGAAAATCTTAGATGAAGAAGTAGCCAAAGAGAAAGCCAAGAAGAAAAAGAAACCAGCATTAGATTTGAAAAAAGAGAAAAGTTCGAATTATTATTCTGGTTGGCATAAAGATGACATGCCCGTAACACATGAAACTAAAGAAGAAAAACAAAAAAAGCTTTCTGATATTAATTTAAAAAAATAAAAAATTACTTCTTTTTATGTGCATTGCAGAGTTTTGATTTTCCGCTTGCAAAATTACTGCATTTCTTGCCTGCTTTTGTTTTACCAGCGCACTTAAGTGCTTTTTTCTTTGCCATTATTTAATCACCTCATTTTTTCTTTCTTTATTAAATCTATTTTAACTAGCTTGTTTAAAGCTTTATAAGCTTATGGGAAAAATTTGCAGGGCATTTTAGTTTGAACAATTAGTTATAGTTTATATAGTTTTTATAATTAAATTTTATTGTTTATCTTCTTTTTGAGTATCTAGTTCACTTAATGTTCCTTCTAGTTTCTCTTCCTCTTCTTGAACTTCTTTACTTTCAGGCTTTGCTTCTTTTTTCTTTACTTTCTTTTCCTTGTCAGCTTCTTCATAACCTTTCATAAATCCTGCTTCTTCAGGACTCATCTCTCCTTCTTCCACTAGCTTTTCTCTGCCTTCTTCATCATAAACTGAATCTTCCTTTTTTTGCTCTTCTTCAGCCATAGTTTATCACCTCAATTAATTCTATTTAATATGAGAACTATATAAAAATTTTACTCTGATTCTGGCTTCACACATAAACCCTCCTCTTAAATCAAGGGCTTTTCTAGGAAAGGGCGGTAAGTTTTTATATGCAGTTTCTATACTCAAATGATATGACACAACCACAAAGAAAAACAACAAAAAGGGATAGAATATCAAATGATAGAGAAAGTGGTACTCCCTCTGTTGAGATAGGAATAGATGAAATATTAGAATCAAAACCTGTAGATATATCTATTAATGATTTAACAACGGCACTGGAGAAAGTAAAAGAATTATGGACATCAGAAGAAGTAGATTATGTTGCTCCAATAGCATTTGAAGGAAATAATAATTATTCTGTATATGCTCCTGATAAATCTGAAGGCTGGACTAAAGATGTTACTGTACCAGAATATATAGATAATATGAAAAATTTTCCTATTGGTAGAGAGGGTGTAGTTGGAGTATACATTGATACAGTAAGGTTACACGAAGATCCTGAGGATTTGCATATTGCTAAAGTGGTGTTAAGGAAATCTTAAAGCAATCTTTTCATACCCTCCTCTTAAATCAAGGGCTTTATAGGGCAATAAGTTTTTAAAAAAGTATCTTATCTAGGTATTATGACAACGGGTGAAGTAAAAAAAATTTTATATCATCAGCAAGTAGAGTTTATGCTAATAACAGGTTTATTATTCTAGCTGGTAATCCAAACGAACACGAAAAAGTTTCTAATTCGCAGAAAGAATTTAGGCAGTATCTTTCGACGGTAGTAGAACATTATTTTGAGCAGAACAGGCAAGCCAAACCAGATAATGACCCTTTAGATTGGTATATAAGCGCACTTGAAAAATCCATTGCAGAGTAGTTCGGAGAGGATAAAGGAATGATTCGTGAATATTTGTTTGGAGTATACCAGACGGATGCTGTTTTAGCGGAACAAATTTTTAATAATATACACCCTTTTGATGAGGATTTTTCCTGGATTAATTATAGACCTAGTGATGAAGATTTCCAAGTATGGGAAGACAATTTAACAAAATATTTTAGCTCAGATAAGTTTGCGCTACGTACGGGAGAAATGGTCAAGGAAGATGGAGTAGAAAAAGAGCAGATGGGGATATGTCCTGCCTTATCACTTGCGATGTATATGGTCAGGACTGGACATAAATTAACTACAGATTATTTAAAACAAAAATCTTTAGATAGTTCTTAACACATTAAAGCAAAGTTTTTATAGAGTTCTGTATGAAATAGGTTAATTAGGGGTGGTATAAATATGGTTTTTTTTGATTTAGATAGTAAGTGGAAAATTTGGATTTATAGAATTGGTTTAATATCTAATATTTTTAGCTTACTTGGTTTAATTCTTATAGGCGCTAATGCTTACTTACATAGGGGAGGAGATATTCTCAAGAGAAAGAAAAACCCAAAATTTAATGGAATAATAGAGAAGTATTTTTATTTAATCGGTTATGTAGCAGTTGCAATTATAACTTTTCAAATAATATCTATAGTGTTTTTTGGATTACTCTAAAAAAATGTTCAAACCAATAACCAAAGAAAGAAATAAGAGAAAAATAATTATTTATTATTCCATAGCTGTGATATTTCTAGCCATTGGATTCTTTACGAACAATAACCAATGGACAATCTTTGGTATTGTGATTTTAGGACTTGCATTGTTTAGGAAGTATTTTTTGATGAAGAGGTTGAAAGAATGAAAAACCCCTATATAACCAACGTGCCTTTAGAAGCAAAGATTGTTGTAACACTAATAGGATTAGCTTTAATTGTAGTTCTGATTGTTGATTATATTGGGTAAAGTTTTTATAGAGTTCTATATGAATTAGGTTAATTTGGGGGTGTATGATCATGGCTGAGATTTTACTCGCAATATTGATAAGTGTAGTAATAATTTTAGTTTTATATTTAATCAAGACATTATCAAAAAAACCTGAAAAAACAGATATTCTGGGTCAAATTATTTCTAAACTAAGTGAACTTACTACAATATTTAAGGAGAAAGAAGAGCAAAGAGAGAAACTGGACAAAGCAAGGGAAGAAAGAGAAACACAAAGGATGACTCAATTGGATAATTTTATGCGAACAATTAGTGGAACAAGCAGAAGAGGTGGTGTAGGAGAAGAAATACTAAAAGCAGCTTTGGTTGAACCGATTAAATCTGGATTAATTAAGACAAATCTTAATGTAGATGGTAAGCAAGTTGAATTTGCGTGGAATTTAGGAGATGGAAAATACATACCGATAGATTCCAAACTTCCAGAGGTATTTGACGTCTACAAAGAATATCAAGAATCAGAAAATATTGATGAACAAAAATTACTAAAGAAAAAGATAAAAGATAAAGTAAGAAATCATATCAAGGAAATAAAGAAATACCAAAACAAGAAAAACACAATAAATAAAGTCATTCTTACATTACCTGACGGAATAGTAGACATGATTCCTGAATTAGTATCGGAAATAAAAGAGGAAGGTGTAGCAATTAGTGGCTACAAGAATGTGTTTTTGTATGGCTATCTAATGGAAGAAGAATACAAAAACACAAAAGAATTGGGGGAGGTTGGAGATTACAGAATAATCATAAAAGACATAATCCACAATCTTAAAGAAATAGAATCAAAAGCTAAAACCATAGATACATCAATAACAACATTATCTAATGCAAATGATTCCATTAAAAGGATGGCTATAGAGTCACAAAGTAGGTGTGTTATAAAACCTAAAAAGAGAAAATGATACCAACAGAATTTATCTAAATTGTTCAAACCAATAACCAAAGAAAGAAATAGAAAAACAATATTGGTTTATTATGCCTTAGCTTTAATATTTTATCAGCATAGGCGGCTTTGCACAATAACCATATTCTAGAAAGAGGTTTGGATATAAAATGTCAAAAATATGAGAAAAGAAGTATAGTAAAAATGGTGCTTTGAGACCTCAATATACACTATAAAACTAATGAAAAAAGGAGGTTTTTAATCCATACGCTTTCTCCCTAATATAAGAGTACGGATGTTTAAAAGATGATTCAGTAGGAATTCCAGATGAATTAATTGAAGAGGTTGATGAAATTGTCAAGCAAAAGAAATATGGTTTCAGAAGTAGGCCAGAATTGATTAAGCATGCAATAAGACAGCTACTTCTTCAAATAAAAAATGATATATATTCTATAAGCAATACATCAAAGAAAAAGTATCATAATGCCATACTTTTTGGAGCATATTTTGGAGTATATTGTAGTTTCAGCGGACCATTTCTTCCATCATACTCACTTGCACTTCGTCCTGGATTGCATAATTCTTGAACAACAACAGCAACGGAATCTTCAAATGTATCCCGAGCTACTTCGGAACTTCCAATGATTCTTACTAAATGTCTTTCTCCACTGGGTGCAGGATGTCCTAGCTCAGAATCTTTCCATGGAATTGTATTATCTCCCATGTACATTTTAGTAGAAACACCACGTAATTCTTGTTGCAATCCATTTAAATTTTCAGCCATAATATCTTCATAGTTATCGGGATGCTCTTCCTGTAATGACCTGCATTCTTCTATGTTATATGGAACAACAAGAGAATGTAGAGATTTACCATCACTACTGTCTATTGGGAGGTAAGGGCGTGTTTCAAGTCCTTTTGATGTTTCTTGATTGCTGGAATATAAACCAAATCTTGGTCCCATAAAAGGATATGCAAATAGCGATCCCACAACCACAATAACTATACCACCGATAGCAACTTCTAAGCGAGTTATTCCGCGCTGGTTAGAATATTGTCTCTTAAAAGAAGAATATAGTTCTTTAATCCTGCGGAATTGCTCCATAACTATATGGATTTACATCGTGTATTTAAGCCTTTTTATTTTATTTACGCTATAGTAGTAAAATATATTTTTGATAGCCCTGATTTTTTCTTAGCATTAAAACTTGTAACTACATTTTACAACCAGCAAAAACAGGCTTTGTAGATTAACCCCCGTAAAAACCCTAATTTGAAGCATAACCCTTTTATTTTGTAGCATAACTATGTTCTAAGAAGAGCTTTGGCTATAAAGTAAGAGTTAAAGAATTTGTAACACATTTCACTCGTCAAGCTTAATTAATTAGTCGGACTTAAACCAGAAATAAGAGTTTATCCAAAGTTAACTTGAAAACCATTGTAAGCAGGTTTCTGAACTAATAGTTGAAGGAGTCCTGAAAGTTTATCTTGGTACGGTTCTGAAAGGGGATCAAAAACTATACCACCACTACGACCATAAACCCTCAAGTTGATTCCATTCTCTTTTAAATTAAAGCTTCCACCGCCAATTACGGAAACGGTAAATTTTGATTCTCCAGATTTACAAGTAAAAGCTGAATCGTAAAGCTGATCAACATGATCATCATTTACTATTGTTGTATGCGGCCACTCTGTTGGTAACACAAAAGGTGGGTTCCAACACACTGCAATTCTTTTAAAAATCCACTAGCTATGCCACGATGTGAACTGGTTGGTGCACCAAATCCTCTTGAGTGAGGTTTAGTATATGGTGGATTAATTCCATCTTCAATTCTAACCTCTAATAGAAGATATTTAGATTCAAATCCTGATTTCTTTAACGCTTCGACACCTTTAAAATCTAAACTTCTTAGTTCTTCAGGATCATAATCTTTGCCTGCGTCAAACCCGTTGGATATATCTAAAGTGTTTATGCTGTCCATCAGTTCTTCATTCAGTACAGCATCAATTGAATCTAACTTAGTTTGTAATTCTTCAAACATTTTATTCAATAGTAATAAGTTACCCTTTAAAAACCCTCCTCTTAAATCAAGGGCTTTTATGGGCAATAAGTTTTTATACACATTTCTCACATACACATGTGCAATATACTCTTGTTAAATTTAATTTATCTTCTTGAGTTATTCCTGAAGCACTAATTAATTTTTGATAACCTCCTGAGGTGTAACATATATAGGTACAATAATTTGCGCACTCAACAGTTTGTTCACAATAATATTCTCCTGACAGACTACGCCAAACACACATAGCTTCAAGAGTGTCGGTAGAACAAATACCTCTATATGTGATTCCACCACTATAACTACTTTGACAAGCAGTAATAAATAAAGATAAAGATAATACTAAAAGTATTATCATACTTTTTTTCATTATAACCTTCCTTAACATAAAATGATATTTAAATCTTTACAAAAAAGAAGCAAACTTTTTATAGAGCATTTCATAAGAAGGAACAGAGCAACACACTTTCTAGCTGTTAGCCAGCCAGTAAGCTGAGAGCTTCAGCAAGGCCTTCAGTTAGCTCAGCCATTCTGTTATAGTCCAGTGTTTCTGGGGTGTCTGTTTTTTGATGATAGTGTGGGTTGCGGTAAGGTCCAGTGTCAGTGATCATAATGGCAGGGTATCCTTGCTGCCAGAACGACCAATGGTCAGACCAGTCAATGCCAGGAACAGATTGAAAACCCCATGCTGATTCAACTTGGACAGAGGTGCTTACCTTAAGTGCTTCTGTAACTTGATTGTTCCATGGCCTGGATTTAAAATCGCTAATGACTCCAATGAAGTTACCACGCCAAGGATAGAATAGACCATACCATAATGGATAGCTTTGCGAGCCTAGCTCATCTGAATAAAATCCAACCATTTCTAGAGAAATCATTCCTACAATATGTTCAGCCTTATCGCGTGCTGAGCGTGCATACACAAGGCTGCCCATGCCATTGCTTTTGAAAAATGGCGGCTCTTCTGTACTGAATGCAACAAAACGAACAGTTTTGTTAAGGTTAAGCTTTTCCACAAGCCTTGCAAGTTCAAGGAGCACTGCAATTCCAGCAGCGTTGTCATCCGCACCCGGGCTTCCCTCGATGGTGTCATAATGTGCTCCAATGATAATAATCTCAGAGCTGCCATTTTTGACAGCTTGGATGTTTTTGAAAGTTTGACCTAGAGCAGCGTAAGGCAAAACTTCAACATCGTAGCCAGATGCATTGAACTGATGTGCTATGTAGTCACTAGCTGCTTCTAATTGAATTGGCTGAAAGACACTCCTTTCACCAATCTTTTCTGAAAGCATCCGAACATGAACCTCAAGTTGCTCCGCAATCTCATCTGAAGAAGGAGATATAGGGTAAGGTCCTGTTTTCCTTATTAAAGGGGCAATCCAAAGCAAAGAAAGTACCAGAATTATAACAACATAGATTATTCCTTTCTTTATGTATTTTTTATTTTCATTTTTCATTTTTATCATTCTTTATTTTACTCCTTTAAAAACTCCCTCTTAAATCAGGGGCTTTTTAGTATAAGACAAAAGAAACGCATATATACTAGTACTTCTTTTATCCCTTTATGTTAACCATAAAAGAACGAAAATTGATTCTACAATGGAATCATAAGGG
>JADFLA010000030.1 GCA_022564635.1 Nanobdellota archaeon
AGGTTAATTTTATATGCAGCACGTAGGTTTACCTCTATTTTTTTATTATTTTTCTCAAGAAAAATAATTATTCCTCTAAAGGAAGAGGAAACTCATGCTTTTTTAGAGGAAGGGTTTCTGTAGAGCCTATCCTTTATAAGAAAAATTAAAATTCCATCACTAGAAATCAATCAATGTTTTTGAAATGGAAAAATTATTAAATGATTTAATTGATTACATTTATATTATCGAATTATAAGCAAAAACTAAATATGATCTTTTAATAAAATTATGAGTATTGAATTACAAATAAAGGAATTTGAAGCTGTTATGAATAAAACTGTAAGTGATTACAGAATAAAAGATCAACTCATACATAGAAGAAATCAATTACTTCTTGAGATTAAAAATAATAATGGAATTATTACTCCAGATTTTGAACATAGACTTTTAGAACTTCTCGATGCTGAACGAGTTCTTATAGGTGTTCTTTCGGATGAGGGTAATTTAGAAATAGCCGAAGTTGAATCTGCTTTAGAAACGCTTGAAAAAGTAAAATATCAACCTGGATTATTCCCGGAACTTGATAAACTGAATATTAATTATTATGATTTGATGGTTACAGCTCGCATTTGTATAAGAATTTTAAATGAAATGAAAAAAAGATTACACAAAATAGAGAGACGTATTTTAATGGAGGAGGGGTTAATTGGTGATCCTACGCCTGAACATTTTAAGATTTATTTAAGTGTATGGGAGCAAGAAATTCGAGAGGAAGAAAAGTTGCGATTTTATGTTGTTGGGAAAAAATTGGGACGTGCTGGAAAAATATTAGAACGTGTACAGAAAAAAATCGGTAATAAATTGAATAATATAAAGTCACCTGTTGGAGTAACAATTGGGAGTGGTGTGGGCGGTGGCTTATCGGCGTCATTAACCACAATCTTACCCACGCCTTTAAATTATGTGGGTTTAGCTATTACTTTATGTTTTGTTGCCATTGCTTTTACAATTTTTCTTAAAGATAGTTGGAAAGGATATTCAAAGTACGTAGATCTAGAGAGCGAAGATGTCGTTAGACAACTAAAAAAAAGAAATACCCTTACATGATTATATAATGTTTTAATTCTTTCTTCGAATTTTAAAATTTACTTATTCTCTACCATTTGTATGGTGCAAGAACCAGGCAGTTTTTTAGAAGCTCTGGTTAAGGCTTGTTTTGCTAGTTCAATATTGTTTTTGTCGACAGAAATCTGGAATATTGTATCCCCTTTTTTAATTTGAGCAGCATTTCCTATTGGTTTTCCAAAAGCCTTCTGCATACCTGTACTGAATCTGTCAGCACCAGCGCCTGATGCAAGCGGATTTTCTCTCATAACATGGTAAGGATAGGGTTTTAGCTTCATGTGATAACCTGAAAGACCTAAGTTTGTTTCAAGAATTTTATTAGAGCTTTGCTTTGCGCTTTCCAAGGCATTATCCCTTATTTGCAGGTCATCTTTTGATATAAGATTTAAAGTGTATCGGAAGCTTTTTTTAGGGTTTCCTAACTCAAATCCAACTATTTTTATGTTTGGGCTTATCTTTATGTATGCTTTTTCCTTATACTTTGAAGTCCTTGTATAAGGCCTTTCTATCCTTCTATAAGACACAAATTTTCTTATTTTTGCCATAACTGTTTAGGTATTGTAATTGATTTTTAAATCTTTCTGCATTCAGGCTTTACTTTTCTTCTATAATGCATCCAAGATTTTGAAGTTTCTCTTTAGCTTTTGTCAAATCCTTCTCTTTTACAAGAATATGGTCTGTGGAATAGGCTGAAATAACAAAAATACTAACATTTTCATCTGCTAATATTTTAGAGACTTTTGCTAAAAATCCAACCAATCCAAAAGGTAAAACCATATCAAATGTTAAGATTTTCCATCCTTTTTCTATTTCTATAGCATCTTCTTCATTGTATTTAGATTGGTCAATAATAGTGGTAGTTTCGTTTTTATCAATGATATTAGCAAAAGCTTCTGGGTAAGTTCTTTTTGATTTTACAACAGCAAAAGTTTCTTTCCAAACGTATACCCTACCGTTTTTGAAATAATCTTCCAATTCCATACATAATTTAGAAAATATTTTAAGTTAAATAATTATCTAAATTTAGGGATAAATTTGGTTATAGAACTCTTACCTTATTTCAATAAATTTCTTTTACGCTTTTCAAATTTGAGCTCCAACATTCAAAAATAAAGTTCTTATTAAAATGTTAGACTTAAATTATATCAAAACTAAAAATGGAAAAATTAATAAATGCGGTGGTGTAGTAACATCTATGGATAAATGGATAAAGTTAATTGGTTCTCCCGAACTTGCCAGAGTTGTTGCCGACATAACTGGAGATGGCCATTTGCAACTTAAAGATTGGAGAGGATTGGTGTCTTTTTATTCGAATGACATTAAGGCAATAAATAATTTAAAAGATAAATTCAATAAACTTTTTGGAATAAAAGGACATGTTTATGTTGATAATAGGGTAAATAGGAGATATAAGTTGTTCTTTATATCAAAACCTCTCGCGTTATTTTTTGAAAAAATTGGTGTTCCAAGTGGAAATAAAACTAATTCGATTTTTGATGTTCCATCTTGGGTGTTGCAAGGTCGTAAAAAAGTCAAGACCGAATACTTGAAAGGTTTTTTTACTGCCGAAGGTTACATTTACCCTACTAAATTAAAAAATAATGATGTTAGATGGAGAATAGGTATGGAGCAATATAAAAATGAAAAAATAAAAGATCGAGGTAAAAAATATATGGAACAGCTTAGAGAAATGCTTAAAAATTTTAAAATAAATTCCTCTCCAGTACGTTTTAATGGCCACAATATAAGAAAAGATGGCACAAGGTCTATTGGTCTAAGATTTGATATTGAGAAGTCAAGTTTTGGAAATTTTTATAAGTACATTGGTTTTGACCATAGTGAAAAGCAACGAAAATTACTTTTTGCAATGCGAGGGCACAACCGCTGTGCGAGGGTATAATAATACCTCACAGCCAAGCGGCTAAGGCGAGCGTTTTTTCGTAATGAAAAACTCGAAGCTGCAACCCGCTTATTCCTGGGTTCGAGTCCCAGCCCTCGCTTTTTATTTAAAATGACTCTTAAACTATACAATACATTAACAAGGAAAAAAGAAGTATTCAAGCCTATAAAAGATAAGAAAGTCAATTTATTTGTTTGTGGTATCACACCATATGATTATGCGCATATTGGACATGCAAAGACTTATGTGCAGTTTGATATTATTGTAAAATATCTAAAATATAGAGGTTATAAAGTTACTTACCTGCAAAATGTCACAGATATCGATGATAAAATAATAAAAAGAGCTAATGAAAGAAAAGAAAAACCAATAACTTTGGCAAGAAATTTTGAGAAAGAATATATTAAAGATATGAAAGCATTAGGTGTCGATTCTGTAGATAGATTTGCTAGGGCAACTGACTATATAAAAGAAATACAAAAGCAAATCAAAACTTTAATGGATAAAGGGTATGCTTATGGTATAGAAAATGATGGCATATACTTTAATTTAAGCAAATTTCCAGATTATGGAAAATTATCGAGCAGGAAATCGGAAGAGGCAGAAGATGCTGTTTCGAGGATTGATGAGAGCAAAAGCAAGATCAATAAAGGGGATTTCTGTTTGTGGAAAAAATCAAAGGAAAATGAACCTAAATGGAAGGATCCTTGGTTTAATGGTGGTAGACCAGGATGGCATATTGAAGATACTGCCATAAGTGAAAAGTATTTTGGACAACGATATGATATGCATGGCGGTGCCAGGGATTTAATATTCCCACATCATGAAGCTGAGATAGCTCAGATGGAATCTGCTTCTGGTAAGAAACCTTTTGTAAAATATTGGTTGCATACTGGTTTCTTGAATGTGAAAGGACAGAAGATGGCTAAGTCATTAGGCAATTTCATAACTATTAGAGAAGCATTAAAAAAATTTGATTCAAAAGCATTAAGGTTCTTTTATCTTTCAGCACATTATAGAAGCCCTATAGACTATTCTGAAGAATTATTAGGTCAGGCAAAACATAGCCTTGAAAGATTGAATGATTTTGTGAGAAAAGTAAGGTATAGCAAGGAAATTGATGATAACAAATTAATAGAAAAAACAAAAAAAGATCTAATAATGTACATGGATGATGATTTTGATACACCTAAGGCTTGGGCAGTGATATTTGATTTTGTAAAAGAAGTCAATAAAAAAGGAGGAGGTAAAAAAAGCTATGAGTTAATGCTTGAATTTAACAAAATATTTAATGTTTTAGAAACAGAAGAAGAAAAAATACCTTCAGAAATAAAAAAACTTGTTAAAGAAAGGGATAAAGCGAGAAAAGAAAAAAATTATGAAAAAGCAGACAAAATAAGGGAAGAAATTAAAAATAAAGGCTATATCCTGGAAGATACTGAAGAAGGTACAATAGTTAAAAGTGAATAAATTGTAAAAATGCCAGAAGATAAATCAAAAGAAAAGCTGAGAGAGGATGTTAAAAAGATTCTTAATGATATTGAAGAATTAAATAAAGATCTGGGAGAAACTGGAGAAGAAATAGAGGAAACAGGAGATGATGTCGAAGAGATTAAAGGAGATATTGAAGAGATTAAGGAAGATCTTGGCACTTTAAAAAAGACTATGTTTAAGGGTAAGGAATTATTTTCTAAAGTGGCAACAAAAGTAATTCCAGATAGATTTGCTTTTAAGGATATTGCGCAACAGATTGTTGGAGCTACTATTTTATCCGCTCCATTTGCAGTCACTGAAGAAGTCTGGAATTTGGCTAATAACCTTAATCCAGTCAATATAATGTTCATAATTATAATCACTGTTATGTTCGACATATTATTATTTTATTACACTAAATATCAGAGAACAGAAGACAAAAAATTTTTGGAACTCCCGAAAAGAATAATTTCCTTATTAATTGTAACTTATGTGACAAGTGCTGTAGTTTTGACTATATTTGGTGTAATTGGAGGACAAATACAAGATACCTTCTGGGCAATGAAACTTATAGTAATGGTAGGATTGTTTGCGAATATAGGTGCTGGTACTGCTGATTTGATAAAGTAGGAGAAATAGTTTAATTATTAATCAAATATCAACCACAACTTCGTAGTCAATTTTTGATTCTTTATTTAGAGGTTCGAAAACAATTTCTTCTGCTTTTGTAGTTGCGTATAAGTCATCTTTTATTTTTTCAAAATCTGCTTTGGTTATTTTACTTTTGGCAATAACCTTTTTAATCGGATCCTTTAAAGACATATTTTTCTCAGATTTTGCTCTTCTGACATGCTGCAATACATAAACAAAAAAATCTCCAATGTTTTCAGCTTTGTTGTCTATTAAGTTCAAATCCGGCCATTTTGTTAGGTGTATGCTTTTAGTGTTCTCATGTTTTTTGTAGTATGCTTGATAAAGTTCTTCTGTTATAAAAGGTGTTATAGGAGCCATTAATTTTATTATTGTCAATAAAGAATGATATAAGCCATATTGTGCAGATAATCTTGCTTCTTTGCCTCTTTTATCTGGATTATAAATCCTGTCTTTCACTATCTCTAAATAATTGTCACAAAAGGTATGCCAGAATAATTTATCAGTTTCAAGTTTTGTATGAGAGTATTCATAATCCATAAAATTTTTAGTGGATTCTTTTGCAAGCTTGCTTAGTTTTGTTAAAATCCATAAGTCCATTATTTCCATTGTTTTTGGCTTTTTTAATTTATAATCTTTAAGGTGCATAAAAGCAAATTTGGAAGCATTCCATATTTTTGTTATGAATTTTTGTCCTGTTACCAAATCTTTTTCCTGGAATGGTAAATCCTCTCCTAAATTTGAGCCAGCTGCCCAGAATCTTAAGGCGTCTGCTGAATATTTTTTGAGCATTTCATTTGGATCAACTACATTCCCTTTTGATTTAGACATTTTCTTACCATGAGGATCAAGAGCCCAACCAGAAATCATAACATTTTTCCAAGGAATGTTTTTGTGGTGGAAATAACTTTTAACAACGGTATTGAATAACCAGAATGTGATTATGTCATGCGCCTGCGGCCTTAAATTCATTGGCAATAATCTTTTAAATATTTTATTATCTTTAAATAATTCAGCAGCAATGTCTGGTGTTAAGGAAGAGGTAGCCCAAGTATCTAAAACATCTTTTTCAGGAATAAAATCATTAGAGCCGCATTTACATTTTTTATCTGGCTTATCAACTAAAGGGTCAACTGGTAGTTGTTTTTCTTCTGCTACTATAATTTCATTACATTGTTTGCAGTGCCATGCTGGTATTGGTATGCCAAAATGTCTCTGTCTGCTTATGTTCCAATCCCACTTTAATCCATGAATCCAGTTTTCATATCTTGAGCGCATGTGCTCTGGATACCATTTTATCTTTCTTCCATATTTTATGAAATCATTTTTTAAATCAAGATATTTTATGAACCATTGGTCTGTTGTTAATATTTCAATGTCTGTTTCGCATCTCTCGTGAACATTTACTACATGCTTTATCGGCTCTATCTTATATATTCTATTTTCTTCTTTTAAAGCTTCTATAACAGCTTTTCTTGCCTTTTTTACATGCAATCCTTTAAATCTTCCAGCTTTGTCATTTAGAGTACCGTTTTTATTCATTATTTCTATTGGTTTAATCTCAAGCCCTTCCATCCACTTTACATCATCCATGTCACCAAAAGTACAATGATAAACAATTCCAGAGCCAAATTCCATGTCAACGTCTTTGTTTGTAGTTATCTTAACTTCTCTGTTTGAGAATGGAATTTTTGCTTTTGCTCCAATTAATTTATTGAATCTTTTATCATTTGGATGGATATGTATAGCTACGCAGGATGGCAATAACTCAGGTCTTGTTGTTGCAATTACTATTTGCTTACCTTTGCTGGTATCAAATTTCATGTAAACTAGGTTGCTCTCTCTTTTACTGTCTTTCATCTCAACTTGTGCTATTGCTGTTTGACATTCAGGACACCAAACAAATGGAGCTCTTTTTCTATAAATTCTATTCATTTTGTACAAATCTAAAAAAGATTTTTGAGAAATTTTTTGAGAATGCTTGTTTATGGTTGAGTAATATATGCTATAATCTGCGCTTATCCCAATTCTTTTCCAGTTATAAATAAAATCAGGCCTTATTTCTTCTAAAGTTTTTAGGCATAGATCTACAAACTCTTTTCTTTTCATAAATTGCCCTTTTACATTCTTCATCTTCTCTATCATCCTTTCTGTTGCCAAACCATTGTCATCTGTGCCAAATGGATAGAAAACATTTTTTCCCAGCATTCTTTGGAATCTAGCTACAAAATCCTGTTGAGAGTAAGAAAAACTAAGGCCTAAATGCATTTTACCTGAAACTGTAGGTGGCGGCGTGTCTATCGAGTAGATTTCTGCTTTGCTTTCCGGGTTGAAACTGTATATCTTCTCCTTTTCCCAGAATTTCATCCATTTCTTTTCCGATTCTTCTGCATTATATCTCTTAGGCAATTCCATGGATTAATAGAAAAGATATTTGTATTTAAAGGTTGTGCCATAAAACAGTTCAATAAAACACATTCAATATTTGAAATTAATTTCAATAATAATTAAAAACAACAAAATTAATAAAACTAAAAATAATACTTTTTACTATGCAACCTTTTACAATAAAATACCAACCAAAGAAAACCAATGAAATTATAGGTCAAGACACTGCAATAAAGAAATTAAAAGATTTTGTTGTTAATTTTAAGAAACAAAGAAAGAATGCTGCTTTGATTTATGGTCCTAGTGGCGTTGGTAAAACAATAAGTGTTCATGCTTTGGCAAATGAGCTTGATTTGGAAATTTTGGAAGTAAATGCTTCTGACGTTCGTAATGCAGATCAAATTAATTCTATGGTTGGTTCTGCTGTAGGACAGATGAGTTTATTTTCTAAGGGAAAAATAATTTTAGTTGATGAGGTAGATGGTTTGTCTGGAACAAAAGACAGAGGTGGCTTACTGGCAATAATAAAGCTAATTGAGAAAAGTTCATTTCCATTGATTCTCACAATTACAAATCCTTGGGATTATAAATTCAATAAATTAAGAAGAAAAACGGAATTGATTGAGTTTGCTCCACTTGAATATACTTCAATATTTGAAATTCTTAAAAAAATATGCCAAAATGAAAAAATAAAGTTTGAGGAAATAATTTTGAAAGGCTTGGCAAGAAGAGCAGGGAATGATGCCAGAGCAGCGATAAATGATTTGCAGACATTAACAATGGAGACGAAAGAGTTAACTAAAAAAAGTTTAGAAGAATTGGGAGAAAGAAACCAGCAAGATACTATTCTTAATGCATTATTTAAAATTTTTAAGACAACTGACCCTAAGGTTGCTATATCTGCATTTGATAATGTTAAAGAAAATTTAGATGAGCAATTATTGTGGTTGGATGAGAATTTGCCTAAAGAATATACAAAACCAGAAGATTTAGCAAAGGCGTATGATAAATTAAGCAAATCTGATGTTTTTAACAGAAGAATAAAAAGATGGCAGCATTATAGGTTTTTGGTTTATATTAATGCTTTAATAACAGCAGGAATTGCAGTATCGAAAAAAGAGAAATATGGGACTCGTGTTCAATATAAGCCAACTGGTAAGTTGTTGAAGTTATGGTGGGCAAAGCAGAAATCAATGAAGAAAAAGGCAATAGCAGAGAGAATTGCAGAAAAAACTCATAGCTCAACTAAAGAGGTTATTAAAACTACATTACCATATATACAAGCTACTTTTAAAAAAAATAAAAATTTTAGAAATGAGTTGATTAATGAATTGGATTTGAGCAGGGAAGAGGTTGAATGGTTGAAAAAGTAAGGTGTGGTTGGCCTGGAAATGATGAATTAATGGTAAAATATCATGATAAGATTTGGGGCAAGCCTATTCATGATGATAGGGAGTTGTTTGAGTTCTTGATTTTAGAAGGTGCACAAGCTGGATTGAGTTGGAGCACAATTTTGAAGAGAAGAGAAGGCTACAGAAAAGCTTTTGCTAATTTTGATGTAAGAAAGGTATCTAAATTTACGGAAAAAGATGTTAAAAGATTGTTAAATGATTCTGGCATTATACGGAACAGGTTAAAAATCATGGCAACAATAAAAAATGCACAACATTTTTTAGAAGTACAGAAGGAGTTTGGAAGTTTTGACAAGTACCTCTGGCAGTTTGTTGGCGGAAAACCAATAAAAAATAAATTCAAGACTATGAAAGAGATACCTGCAGTAACTAAGGAAGCTGAAGCCTTGAGCAAAGACCTGAAAAAGAGAGGATTTGGCTTTGTAGGACCGACAATAATGTATGCACACATGCAGGCAACGGGAATGGTAAATGACCATACTGTGGATTGTTTTAGGTATAATGAATTGAAATAATGAAATTCACCACAGCCTGATAATCATTTCTTGGAGCTTTATTCAAAAAATTTAAATATTAATTCTGGGAAAGAAGATTAAGAGGTGTTTTAATGGCTTTAAGGGACAGATGGCCTTCAAGGACTGCTTTTATTTATGCTGCTATTGGTTCTGCTGTAGGTTTAGGTAATATATGGAGATTTCCTTTTCTAGCTGAGAAATTTGGTGGTGGAGCTTTTCTTATTCCATTTTTAATTGCTTTGTTTGTTGCTGGAATTCCTTTATTGATTCTTGAATTTGCAATTGGACAAAAAATTCAAAAGGGAGCAGTTGATAGCTTGGCTTCTATAAAAAAGAAGCTTTCTGGTTTAGGATGGTGGGCGTTGTTTACTGCTTTCATAGTAATAAGCTATTATGTTGTAATAATGTCATGGTCATTGATTTACTTATTTGCATCATTTGGCGTGCAATGGTCTGAAGATCCAGAATCTTATTTTTTCAATAATGTCCTGCAAATATCAGAAAGCGTAGATTCAATCGGTACAATAGTGCCTGCAGTATTTATAGGATTATTAATAAGCTGGATTCTTATTTATTTCTGTGTTTGGAAGGGTGTTAGGAGTGTCAGTAAGGTTGTTATGTGGACTGTACCCTTGCCCATAATTTTATTGTTTGTATTGCTTATCAGAGCATTTACTCTTGATGGTGCTATGATCGGTATTGTAGAGTACATAACACCAGATTTTAGTGCCTTGTTTGATACAGAAGTGTGGATCGCTGCTGTTTCTCAAGTATTTTTCTCATTGAGCATTGCATTTGGCGTTATGATTGCTTATTCAAGCTATAATAAAAAAGGATCCGACATTAGCAAAAATGCATTTACTGTAGGAATTGCAGATACTGTTATTGCTATAATAGCAGGTTTTGTTGTTTTTGGAACATTAGGATTTATGGCAGAACAGCAAGGAGTTGCTTTTGATGAGGTTGTTGCTTCTGGTCCTGGGTTGGCTTTTATTGCATTTCCACAAGCTTTGAGCTTGATGCCTTTCGGTACAATATTCAGCATTTTGTTCTTCATTACTTTATTTACCTTAGCAATTGACAGTGCTTTTTCTCTTGTGGAAGCCGTAAATATAGTTATTTCCGACAAAATAAAGATGAAAAAGCAGTATATTGCTTTAATCGTATGTACGCTTGGATTTTTAGCCGGAATTATATACACAACAAATGGCGGCTTATTTATACTGGATGTTGTTGATCATTTTGTCACAAATATTAGCCTCATTGTTATAGGTATACTTGAATGTATTGCTGTTGGATGGATTTTTGGTGCTAAAAAAATGAGATCTTACATAAACAAGGTTTCTGATTTTAAGATTGGGGCTTGGTGGGACACAACTATAAAATATATAATCCCTATTTCTTTAGCTGTTATTCTTGCATTGCAATTAAAAAGGGAGTTTGTTGAGAACTATGGCGGTTATCCTGACTGGGCAATTTTGATTGGATGGGGAGTTGTTTTAGTACCTTTGGCAATAGCTTTCTCGATACCTCAAAGAACTGTAAAGTCTACCACATAAAATTATATTAATTCTTTATAACAAAAAACAACAAATTTTATAAAATAATGAAAAAACTATTATTGAATGGAAAAATTATCAATAGAAGATATGGCTGTTTTCTGCAAGAGAAAAGGTTTTGTTTATCCTAATAGTGAGATATATGGTGGTTTTTCTGGGTTTTGGGATTTTGGGCATTTAGGGGTTGAGCTAAAAAACAACATAAAGAATGAATGGTGGAATTATCATGTGACACAAAGAGAGGATATTGTTGGGATTGATGGAAGCATTATTACTCATCCTAAGGTTTGGGAAGCTTCTGGTCATGTTGCTAATTTTACTGATTTAATGCTTACAACCAAAAAAACTAAAACTAAAATAAGGGCAGACCAGTTTATTGAAGAAAAACTAAACATAGCAGCTGATGGATTAACTTCTGAGGAAATTAATAAATTAATAAAGAAACACAAGCTTAAGCACAATGGAGAGGATATTGAAGAGTTAAAAGATTTTAATCTTATGTTTGAGACAAGTGTTGGTCCAGATAAAGGACAGACAGCATTCTTAAGGCCAGAAACTGCACAGTTGATATTTACTGATTTTAGGCTGGTAGTTGATAATGCTCGTTTAAAATTACCGTTTGGTATTGCACAGATAGGCAAAGGATTTAGGAATGAAATAAGCCCAAGGGATTTTCTATTTAGGTGCAGAGAATTTGATATGATGGAGATAGAATATTTTGTGCATCCGGACAAAGATGAATGTCCTTTAATTAGAGAGGTTTTGAATTACGAGCTTAACTTTTATAGTGCAGAAATGCAGGAAAAAGGGAAAAAGCCTTTGATAATGAAGGTAAAAGACGCTTTAAGGAGAAATATGATATCAGAATGGCATGCTTATTGGCTTGCTGTTGAGCAGAAATGGTTTACTGATCTAGGTGCAAAATCTGAAAATTTTAGAGTAAGGCAACATTTAAAGAAAGAAAAAAGCCATTATGCTTTGGATACATGGGATCTAGAATATAATTTTCCTTTTGGGTGGAAAGAATTAGAAGGCATAGCAAACAGGACTGATTTTGATTTACAACAACATATGCAGGCTTCTGGAAAAGACTTAAGAATTTATGATGAAGAAACAAAGGACAAGATAATACCGCATGTGATTGCAGAACCATCTCTTGGAGTAGAAAGGGCTTTTCTTGTTTTTATGTTTGATGCGTATGTTTATGATAAAAAAAGGAATAATGTTGTTTTAAAATTAAATCCAAAATTAGCACCAGTAAAGGTTGCTGTTTTTCCTTTGGTTTCTAATAAACCACAACTGACAAAAAAGGCAATAGAGGTTTATAGCAACCTAAAAAAATATTTCAATGTTTTTTACGATGAAAGTGGAAGTATTGGAAGAAGATATGCAAGGCAGGATGAGATTGGAACACCATTATGCATTACAATTGATTTTGACTCTATTAAAAAAAATGATGTGACGATCCGTGATAGGAATAGTACTAAACAAATTAGAGTCAAAATAAAAGACTTAGGTCATAAAATTTGGGAATATATGAATGGGGTAAAGTTTGAGAAGCTTGGTAAGACAATTCTTAAATAAAATATTTAATCATTAAAGAATATTGTTTTATATTATTGCAAAATGGTTTTGAGAATGAATAAAAAATTACTTATAGCTATGTTTTTACTTTCAATAGTCTTTGTTTATGGTTGTGCTAGAGGAGGAGGTCATAGTCCTAATGTTCAAGGCCAGGCTGTTGGAGGAGGACATACTGGTTCAGGTAGTGTAGGCATAAATCAAGGCAATTTAGCACCTGATTTTACTGTAATTACAACTGAAGGAAAAACTGTTAGATTAAGTGATTTGACAAATGATAAACCTACTGTAGTGTATTTCTTTGCTACATGGTGTCCAAATTGTGCCAGAGATTTTGCTGCTGTAAAAGATGTTTATCCTCAATATGCAGACAAAGTGAATTTCCTTGCTATTGATATTGATTCAAGGGAAAGTGTCTCTCAAATTGCAAGCTATAAGCAAAGAATGGGCCTTCCTAACATTGACTTTGCGCCTTCTGATAGGAAAATATTATCAGACTATAATGTAGTGTATACAACAACAAAATTCTTTATAGGGAAAGGTGGGACTATCTTAAATAAGGGTGTTGGTGGGATTGACCAGAATACATGGCGACAGGTATTTGAGTCAATGGCACAATAAGGCAAAATTTTATATATGCTGTTATATTTCTTTTATATATGGTAATCAAAGACTTGAAAATAAGGGAAGGTAATGTAAATATTGTCGTTGATATTGTTGATGTCGGAGATGTAAGGGAATTTGAAAAATTCGGCAGAGCAGGAAAAGTCGCAACTGCTGTAGCAAAAGACGAAACAGGGGACATCAAGCTTACATTATGGAATGACCAAATTGATACGGTAAAAGCGGGAGATAAAGTTCAGATAACTAATGGCTATGTTTCCGAATGGCAGGGAGAGCCTCAGCTAACAACCGGAAAGATGGGTAAATTAGAAGTTTTAGGAGAGAGCAAAGAAACAAAAGAAGAAATGACAAGCCCCCCTGATGAGGAAAAAGATAAAGAAACATACAAGGAATCAGAAGAAAGATTGAAGAAGATTGAAGAAAAGCCGGAAGAAGAAGCGGTTGATGTGGAAGAGATTAAGGATGAGTAATCTTGAGTTCTTGATTTTTTAGAAATAAATATAAATCATTGATTTTCTATAATTAATATGGCAAATAAGTATATGGTTATTGGTTTTGATCAAGGTAATGGGATGCTTGCAGTATATGATCCTGACATAGAAAGTAGTAAGACCCTTCTAACAGAATTAACGGAAAAGGGTAGAATGTTTAAAGTATTATATGATGGTTCTAATTCATCATTGGCAAATCTAATCTTGGCAAATAGTGCTGTTTCTGGATATAGGCCTAGTGAAAAAACTGTAGAACAACATGGAAATGCAGGATTAGAATTTGAGATTTATAGAGCATTATCGGACTTTTTATCCGGAATTGATAATGAATAAGATTTTAATCGAAAGTAATTTAAATTAAATATTTATTCTAGAAACCTTAAGGGACCGTAGCTCAGACTGGGAGAGCGCTACGCTGAAGAGCTCTCTTTGGTCACGTAGGTGATTGGAATAGTACATGCTGGCCAACCTAAATCCTGGGTTCAAAAATCTTAGACTTTTGTGGTCTTTGATGGAAAGTCCCAGCGGTCCCATTCATTATTTCTAATATTATTTTATTTTTAATTAAATTTATTAATCCTATATTCCTATAAGAATATTTCTAACATAAAATTATTTATATATGAATAATAGTAAAAAAAGAAAAAAGGTGATCAAATTCGAAATAATAAAAGAAATACTAAAGAAAAAAGGGTTAATTATTAACTAATTTAACCTCAGAAAGAACTTACCAATATTTGGGATGCAATTACGTTGAATATTATCATGACAGTAAGAGAGATAAAACAAAATAGTAATGTGCTATTTATCAAATTAGTTCCTAATTCATATCTCTCTTTTAACTTGTCAGATCCATTTTCGATTCCATTCATCAGTATTGTCAATATATAGGTTATCTGGACAACATACAGACCTATTATCATCGTAAAATAAAATGTAGGAATGCCATCTCCGAAAATACTGACTAGACCAGCTTGCTGACCTACACCAGCAGTGACAGTCTGTAGTTGAACTGATAATTTACCAAGTATTTCAGTTACCATCGATGTTATTCCAATGACAATTCCAGAAATAGCTGGTGCCAAAAACTTAATCTGGGCATTCATAGAGGAGATTATATCTGCCATTAAATCCCTTAACCTTTCATTAACACTGTGGATCTCTTTTATGTATCTGGAGATATTTGTCAAGGCCTGTGCTGCTACAATAGGACCTTTTTTAATGGACTCTACTAAAACTTTCATTGAGCTTTCAATTAGGTTAGAAGGAAAAGTTATTAAGGCGCCATATTCTGGGTCAAATATTGCTTTTTTAATGCTCATTCCCAGTCTTGTTACATTCCTGTTCACGAGCTTAAAAAAAGACCCGGAAACAGTTCCTTGCATTGTATTTGCTACTTTACCAAAAGCTATCTCTGCAGGCAGACCATCTCCTAACCTGTTACCTAATTGGAATAGTGCTGATGCAAATTCTAGTTCAAGTTTTTTAGACCTATCTCTAATCTTTATTACATTTTTTGATCTCAATCTATAATAGATCCCTAGACCTAAACCAAAAGCCAGTGGTACTGATAGGCCTAAGATAGATGCACCAAGGCCATATGGCCCTATCAGTTTACCAGTTATAGAGCTTTCCCTGTAACCCAACAAGCAAAATTTTTTGCCACAAACACTTGTTAAGTCTTCTCCACCAAGGCCTATGTCTGGAAAATTTATGGCGTGCAATAAAATAGGACTAACACCCAAAAATAGAAATAATAATCCTATTATAATGCTAAAGTAGATAGGATTGATCAAGAATTCAAATTTTCCAATTTTTATTATTACATTTCTGTACTTTTTGAGTTCGGGATTATCTTCAGATATATCTGTTTGTCCATAGCCTGTAGGACGCCTCGATAAAATGCTTTTTCCTAAATAATAAACACCTATAGGCAATGCTAAGTTGTATAGGGCAGCTATATGAAACCATTTCACACCCTCCATAAAGTTTACAACAAGGGGCAATATAACAAGGCCCAATATAGGGAGGATTATTCCCAGCATGTGCAGCATTGTTATCGGACTTTGCAGATTGTGTGCGTAATGAAGCATCTTTTCATAAGTCTCACTTAGAATAACATCCAAGGATTTATCTAGAGAATTCAATCTACGATCTTCACTTCCTTCGTATAAGGATGATTCAATTAAATGAAATGCTTCAATAAATTCAAAATTCCACTTCTTCCATGTTTCAAGATAAATGTCAAGGGATTCCTTGACGCTTTCATATTTCTCTGTTTCAATATCCCAAAGCACTTTTTTTAGATCGATACTTAGTGGGGGTGCTAGATGTTCGGCAGCAAACTCTATTGCATTTTCTAGGTTGCTTGTATGCCTCATGTAGGTTACAACATAAAATATGCACAAAACCATTTGGTTAGAGGCTTTAAGGCGCCAACTATTTGCGATATATTCCGGCATCTTTCCCAATGGAATTATTATGGAAACTCCTATTATTAAGAAGAAAAGAATAAAGAATGATGACTGGAAAATGAGATAAAATGATAAGGAGCCAAATAGAATTATAAAAATTGGGGCTAAAATTGAAAAAGATAAAACTCCTGCTGGAGTGACCTTTAAATGCGCTATAGTGATATTATCGATAATTTGCTTCTCATTCTTTTTGTTCGGCTTTATTTTAAGTATTTTCTCACTATAATTGCATAGCTTCTCATATAAGGTTAAATGCCTAGGCATGAATTCTTCCCTAAATTCTTGGTACTCTTTTGATACTGTTTTTGGACTGTAGGTTCTTGCACCTAACTCCTTTTCAATCCGTTTTCTATAGGATTCCACTAGGTCTTGTACCTTTTGCTTTTCACTTTTACTTGGCATTTGAAGAACTAACTTCACCTCTTTTTTGTATGGTTTTATTTCATATTCATTTTTTTGATGGTTGTTTTCAGCCATTCATTCCAGTCAAAAAAAATGCGTTTGCTGTCTAAACTACCAACTTCTTGCCTAATCTTATCTGATATTTTATGGAACTCATCATTAGAATGCACAACAAAGTCGGCCTCAAGCAAATTTAACATCTTAGTCTTTTTAGCAACCTGAACTAATGTTTCTTTCATTTTTGTTCTCAATAAAATATTATCCCATACTGCGTCCCAGCTTCCTGCCCATTCCTTGACATTTCCAGCTACGTTCTTTAAAATCTCACTTTCTCCATTAATTAATTCATCTGTTGGCTCTAATTTATCTGTCCTGCTGTCATATTTCATCAAATCCACAAATCCATTTTCTAATAACGGATCATTTTCCCAATGCTTCCTTACCTCAGTTATTTGCGTAACTCTACGCCATCTATGCATACCATCTGCGCTTCTTATAGGGTTAGCTACAATAATGATATCTGTTGCCTTAAAGCTTGTTCTTGGAACTCCTAAGTCATTAACAACCCTGTCAAAAACTCCATAAGGACTGTCTCCATGTATTGTCCCTGCTACCATATTTGCTAGTGCACCTATACGCATGGCTTCATACAAAGCCAATGCTTCTTTACTTCTTATTTCTCCAACGATTAAAGCTGAATCACCCATTCTCAATGTAGTTCTAATGCCCTCCTCAGCAGACACTTCTGTAGAGCTTTTTGTTAAGGCAGCAGCTACTTTCAAAGGCTGTATATTATAACCTAGCTTTCTTAAGGAATCGGTTGGAAGCTCTAGGGTATCTTCTATTGTAATAATACGATACTTCCTCATTAATTCTACAAGCAATGATCCTAATAACGCAGTTTTTCCTGCTGATCTTGTTCCTGCTACTAGTATAGTTCTACTGCCATCAACTATGAAACTCATTAAACCAGCTGCTAATGGACTTATCATCTTATTGTTGATGAATAATGGTAATGTCCATGGCTTGTCCCTGTGTCTTCTAAAAGCGTAAGCAAGGCCAAAAGGGTTTAATGGCTGGCCAACTACTGCTACACGTGCTTTTGCTCCTGTAATGCTTAACTCTGTATCTAAGATAGGATTTGCTTCATCTAAGGGTCTGCCAGAAACAAGCCTTAATTTTGTTGCCCATGATTCAGCTTCTGTCATTGTAGGAATTATATTTGTTTTACAATCACCAAAATCCTCATGCACAATAAACATAGGAACTTCTCCAATCTGGTTATTTATTGTTATATCCTGGATTTTTTCATCTTGCAGCAAAACCTCAATCAAACCAAAGCCTACTGTATATCTTACAAGAATCCTTGTTAACTGCTCTATTTCAGCAGAAGTCATATTTATATTCCTTTGAGTAGCTAAGTCATCAATTAAATCTGATCCAACATTAAAAAAAACTTGCCGCATTCTTTCAGGCTGTACAAACTCGCTTCTTTTTGGTTTATGCTCTGCCATTATCTTTCTTGCAGTGTCCAGAATTTCATATTTGTCCTCACTCAACTTGAATTCCGGAGGCATTACATGGTACAGGTTTTGAACTGTATCTGGCAGTTCAAAGATGGTAACTTCTATCTCATTACCCACTGTGTAGCTATCAATCTCTTGAGCATTGTGAGGAAATGTTGCCATTATTTTTGTGAACAGAAAGTCCGGTCTCATACTCGAGGTGAAGAATCTTCTATATATTTCCCTATCTCCAACTTTATGCCCTGCAAGGTAAGGTTTGGCTAATGTGATTAATTTTGTTTTTTCAAGGATACTTATCAAATAATTTAGATTTCCCACATATTTATTAGAACACTTTATGAAAGTATTATCTAGAGATTTTTCTGTTTTTATTCTCTCATCTCTTGCAATTCTTACTAATTCTACATAAGCTCCAATAGGATCAGATCTAAAGAGGTTGGATATAATGTTCTGCACATCAGAATACCATGTGTTAATCCATCTTGAGCATGTAGTGTCAGAAAGTAAGGCAGTGTAGCTAAAAACATCTTTTTTTCTTGTTAATCTATTATAGAGTTTTGCTATTTCTCCAAGCATAGCTGTTTGCGAGTAATCATACTCATAGTTTCTTTTTTGAATTAGAACAATTTTGGTTGCATCTTTTACTTCTATCATCATATTACACATCTTTGACATAACAACAGGATCATCTTCTATAGAAGGAATTCTAGGATAGTCTTCCAAATTAACAGAAAGTATTACATCATCACCTTCCCTTATGACATCATACATGAAGGGTTTTTTGTTGTCGAATAAAGCCATTTTTTGTTTATTTTTTATTACATTTCAAAATTTTTAATTAATTATTATTTTATTTTTTTAACAAATTTTTATTATTGTATTTTTCTTT
>JADFLA010000067.1 GCA_022564635.1 Nanobdellota archaeon
CCTTTTCTCTTAGTTGGAGATTTCAGGGTCATGGTGGTTACCTCCACCACCCCTGGAATAATAATCGAATTCTTCTTTCTAGTATATAAGGAGAGTCTTATTTAAGAATTATGCACCAACCTCGGGTTTTTTTACACATCTCACGATACATTTAAATATCTTTGAAAAACCTTTGTTGTATTATAAGATGAACCATGACGAAGAGAACTGGAAAAAAGAGTTTGAGAAGTTTAAGGTTGTACAAAAATGCCCAAAATGCGGTGAGTTGAGTTTAAGATTTATGGAAGGGAAAATTAAATGCTCGAAATGCAGTTTTGAACAGAATGTGTCTAGCATATAAAATTATGAAGGTGATTAAATGAGGATAAATAAAGAACAGCGTGTAGGAGTTTTTGTAGATGTGCAGAACCTGTATTATTCTGCAAAGAATTTGTATAAGGCAAAGGTAAATTTTGGACAGGTTCTTAGGGAGGCTGTTGCAGGAAGAAAATTGGTCAGGGCTATCGCGTATGTGATAAAGGCAAACATAAAGGAAGAGAAGAATTTTCATGATGCCTTGGAATCAATTGGATATGAAGTTAGGATGAAGGATTTGCAGACGTTTGCAGGTGGAGCTAAAAAAGGCGACTGGGATATTGGTATAGCCATGGATATAATTGAGCTGGCAAACAAGCTGGATACAGTTATTTTAGTGAGTGGGGATGGAGATTTTGTGGACTTATTGCAGCACCTAAAGAGAGGCATGGGCTGTAGGATTGAGGTTATGGCTATTGGCCCAAGCAGCTCCGGAAAGTTAAGGGACGAAGCAGATGAATTTATTGATATGGATAAGGACAAGAGGAAGTTCCTGATTAAGTATTAATCAGCTGTTACTATTAAGTGGCGAAAGTATAGAAAGATTTATAAAGGGTAAAATTAGTAATATATATTCAGAGAATGTACAAAAAACATGATGTATGGGATCTGGAAAAGTTGGACACTCCTAGTAGCAGCGGCTATGCGGGTCAGAGTTCTGAGAATAAAGGTGTAGGATATGCTGGCCATAGTTCTAAAGATTCTACTGAGGCATACCATAAGAATGAAGTTTATAGTTCTAATAAACCAGAAAAGGGTGAAATAAAAGATTCTTACAGAGCTAATGAACAAGAAGAAAAAGGTAAAGAGAAAGAAGATGAGGAAAAAGAAAAAACAATAGTGGATGCTGTGGAGCAGGAAGAAAAATATCAGAAAGAAGAAGAGCAAGAAGAATTCCAGGCAATTGCAAAAGGTATTCAACAAGGTAATGTTGAGAATGAGAATATCGAACAAAACAATAAAAATTTGAAAAAGAAAAGTAATAAATCAATTGAAGATGCAATTAAAGAAGCAATAAAGGAAGAAAAAGAAATAGTGCATGTTGATTAAAAATGTATCAAAACCCTTATACACCTGGATTTGAGGTATTAAGCAAGAGCGGTTATAGTATGGATCAAAGTAGCAGTTCTGCTAGTTATCTAACTACTAATGATTTTCCTAATTATACTGCTATGTTCTACAGCCCTACTGAACATGAAACAATGACCTCAATAAAATATGGTAATTTTGAGCAGGATTATTCTAATTTAAGGGAGATACAGCAATCATTAAATGGACCACCAATAGAGTTTTATATTCCTCATTCATTTAACGTTGCAGATGGTTCTGGAAGAAATGAGGTAATACAAATAGATAGTGAAATAATTAAAAATAAATTAATGGATAAAGTGCATGAAGAAGCTTTAAAAGAAATTGAGAATGCACAGAGAGAAGTTAAAGGCAAAAGAATAAAGAGAATAGAAGTTGAGGATGTTTTGTTGTTGAGGAAGAGAAAAATGACTATTGTTTTTGAGGATAAAGAACAAGATATTTAAATTTCTAAATTATTTTTTAAATTATGGATAAAAAAAGATTATTAATATTAATTATACCTATTTTAATGGTATTAGTTATTCCTTTCATTATTTATCTTTATAATTTTAATTCTATCGCTTTTAATGAAGATTTGTATAAGGAAGAGTTTTCAAAATACGATATTTATAATGATCTAAAAAATTATGATATTGAGGAGATTAATAATGATGTTTTGAATTATTTGATGAATGGAAAAAATAATTTAATTAAAAATAATTTCTTTAATGCAAGGGAAAAAACACATTTGTTGGATGTTAAAAATTTAATACAAACGATAATCAATATTTATTATATTTCCCTTATTCTATTTATTATTTTGATCATTATTCTAATTACTCTATTAAATTTTAATTTTAGAAATATTGGGAAAAAATTACTAATAATATTGGCTATTGGAAGCTTATTGACTTTATTAGGCACTGTTTTGTTTTTTATTTCGTCAAGTTTGAATTTTGATTTTACTTTTGATTTGTTCCATAAAACTTTTTTTATTCCTGGTACTTTTACCTTCAATCCCGAATTTGAAAATATTGTTGTTTTATACCCACAAGACTTGTTTTTTGATTTTTTGATTAAAATAATTTCAAATACACTTTTATCGTCGATAATTTTATTTTCTGTATCTATAATTTTATTTTCTATTTTTTTCAGGCCAAATTTAAGGATATTTTTTAAAAAATTACCGACGATAAAAATAAAAAACAGAAAAGTTTAAATACTACTTTTGAAATAAATATTTTTAGATTTTAGGAATAATTTATCTAAAATAAAAAAATGAGGGAATTCGGTCAACATTTAATGATTGATGCGTCATTTTGCAATAGAACAAAATTGACTGATCAAAGTCTTGTTTATGATATTCTAAATAATCTACCTAAGAAATTAGGTATGCATAAGATGACATTACCATATGCGGTTAAATGGTTGGATCCCGGTGCTACAATACCTGGAATTTCTGGTTTTGTTATGATTGCAGAGTCACATATAAGTATACACACATTTCCAGAAAAAGACTATGTTTTTATCGATGTTTTTTCATGCAAAGGATTTGATGTCGAGGATGCAATTAAATTATTGGTAAGCGCTTTCGGAGCAAAGAAATACACTAAGAAGGTTATAAACCGGGGTACGGACTTTCCGAGAAGCCATCCTGAACATATATATGAAAAGGTAGAAATAGCAGTTGCTAAATAAATATTTTTATTCTCTAATGATTTTTAATAATATAAATATACTTTAAAATAAAAAATTATATAAAAACGAAAAGTTTATATGCGAGTTTATTATTTTGTAATGGTTACATATTAACATCAAGCAATGTTATATGGAAATTCAAAACGAAATGTTTATATTATAGGAACGAAATTAATAATTTAAAATGGCATTAGACGATACAACTATAGATGAATTCTATAAATTAGGTAAAGCTGTTAGAAAAATCCCTGAAGATGAGTCTTCTAAATCCCTTAAAGGAATTTTACACGAGGAAGTCACAAAATATTTTCTTGAAAAAAAGGATCAAGACACGCATGAGCATAAGTGGAAAGATGATGAAGGCTAAAATTTATATTGGAAACATGTATTATTTGAAGCTGAAGCATCTGGTAGCTAATAAAATACATTCAAGAGCTCGAGGCCCAATACAATTGCTTACAAGGCAACCTACGGAAGGCCGTGCTAAAGAAGGAGGTCTAAGATTGGGAGAGATGGAAAAAGATACTTTTGTTGCTCACGGCGCCTCTTTACTTTTGAAAGAGCGTTTTGATTCAGATAAGACAGTTGTTCCAGTATGTGAAAATTGTGGCCTTATAGCAATCAAAGATGAATACAAGGGCAAGAGTTATTGCTCTATATGCGGAGAGAATGTTGAGATAACTGACGTAGAAATAAGCTACGCTTTCAAATTAATACTTGATGAGCTTAAGTCATTGGGAATATATCAGAAGCTGCAGTTGAAAAGTAAATATTAATTTCAATAAAAAATATTTCGAAATAAAAAAACAATAATAATCAAAATAAATAATTGAAAAAATGGCAGAGAAGAAAGAAATGATTGAAGTTACAAAAACTGAAGAAAAGGCTGAGGAAACTGCAAAGGCTGAAGAGAAAACAAAACAAGAAGTAGAAGAAAAAGCAGAAGCAGTTGCAGAAGATAAAGTTGTAGAAGAGAAACTAACGGAAGAATC
>JADFLA010000031.1 GCA_022564635.1 Nanobdellota archaeon
AAACCTTATCGAGCAGTCTGAAGGACCTAACACAAAACAAATATTACAAGATCATCATTTAGATATTGGTTTTGATTTAAAGAATCATAAAATCGGTAAAGAAGAGCTATTGGTAAAAAAGATTGAGGACATTAAAGAAGAATTATTCCCACTAAACCTCAAAGTTGCTGAAATAATTGAAGTAAAAGATCATCCTAATGCTGATAAGCTCTATGTTCTGCGGATTAACCTTGGAGATGAAAAAAGACAGCTTGTTGCAGGGTTAAAAGATTATTATTCAAAGCATGAATTAAAAAATAAAAAAATAATTGTCATAACAAACTTAAAATATGCTAAACTAAGAGGCAAGGAAAGCCAGGGAATGCTATTGGCAGGTGAGGATAAAAAAGGAAATGTAGGAGCATTAATAGTAAAAGAATCAGAACCAGGGAGTGAAGTCAAATTTGGAAATTTAGAAAATTCAAATAAAGAAATTGGTTTTGATAGTTTTCAAAAATTAAAAATAATTGTTAAGGAAGGAAAAGTAATATCTAATGATTTAGAGTTAAAAACAAATAAAGAAGCTGTTTCTGTTGAAAAAGTTAAGGAAGGTAAGGTTAGGTAGTTTTAAGGTAAAATTTATAAACTATTGGAATTTGAGAAAAAGTTTATGGCCCTATTAGACATTCTAAAATACCAGATAGGCAGCAATTATGGTGCAAATTACCTGATGGCCTTAGTCAGTTTTATTATTTTTGTTGTCGCTTTACTAATTTTTAAAGGATTAATAATCCGTAGATTAGAAAAATTAGCAAAAAAAACAAAAACAAAATTTGATGACCATTTAATCGATTTTATTAATGGTTTGCGTTGGCCATTTTATGTTATTCTGTCGTTATTCATATCATTGCAATTTGTGAATATTCCTGCTTCTATAGATAAATTCCTGAACCACATAACCATAATTTTTGTTGTATATTATTCTGTGAAGTTTTTGCAAAATATTTTTGATTTTGCTGCAGATAATTTAAAGAAAAAAGGAAAAAAAGAGGAAGTAGAGCATTACTCTTCCGTAATAGAGGTTTTTAAAAAAGTTGTTAAAGGTGTATTGTGGGCTGTTGCTGTAATTATAGTCTTGTCAAACTTCGGTTATAATGTTTCTACCTTGGCTGCGGGTCTTGGAATTGGTGGTATTGCGATAGCCTTTGCTTTTCAAGCTATTTTAGGAGATATCTTTGCATCCTTTTCCATATACTTTGATAAGCCATTCAAAGTTGGTGACTTTATTATAATTGGAAACGATATGGGAACTGTAAAGCATATAGGCATAAAAACTACAAGAATACAAACTTTGCAAGGACAAGAACTAGTGATATCAAATAAGGAATTAACAGAAACAAGAGTTAACAATTATAAAAAGATGCAGAAAAGAAGAATAGCTTTTACATTTGGAGTAGAGTATGGTACAAAGTTAAAAAAACTTGAAAAAATTCTTGAAGTCGTTAAAGAAATTTTTAAGAAAATAAAAATTGCAGATCTTGATAGGGTTCATTTCAAACAATTTGGAGATTTTAGCTTAAATTTTGAGGTTGTTTATTACGTTAATAAACCTGATTACCTTGTATATATGGACACTCAGCAAGAGATAAACTTTGCTCTTAAAGAGGGGTTTGAGAAAGAAGGCATTGAGTTTGCATTCCCAACACAAACGCTCTTTGTTAAAAAGGCAAAATAATTACCTAGAAGCATCAGCCTGTCTTTCTACTTCAAATTTCTTTGTAATTGCGCTTGAGGCACTGCTTAATCTATATGCGCTGATTATTTCATCAGATAAAGTGCTTTCTATTGATTTTTTTGAGTTAAAGGATTTATGGTATGCGCCTTGAGCCATATGTCTTAAAGCTAGGTCAACACGTCTTTGAGGTGCACATTCAAGTGCCTTTGGGTATCTAGCTCCACCATACTCAATAGTTATTATTTCTTCTCTTTGGGCAGCATTTTCAAGAGCTTTTACAAAAACCTTTATCGGATTCTCTTTTGTTTGTTTTTCTATTATTGCAAGGGTATTTTCCATAATGGAAAAAGCTTTGTTGGCTTTTCCTGTCGTATGATAACTTGTCTTGAAGTGTTTTTTGGATTTATGCCCAGGTATCATAATTTTATTTATTAATCTTTCAATTATGAAAACCTTGCTTTTGTGGAAACGGTTTTTCGCATATCTTGCGCCTGTCTTAGGAACGATTCTTGGCTCTATAGAAATGTAATTTATTAATCCAGGATCATCTACTTTAATACCTTCTGTACCCCATCTGTTGAAAGCTTTAATTTGAGTTTGCATTTTTAATTCATTAATTAATTATTTTATTTTTCATTGATTTTTTATTAATTAATTTTTATTTTAACAGATTATTATTGTATTTTATTTCCTTGCCTTTTCTATTATACCTTTCAATAAAGCATCCAAACTTTGATCATTAACCTTAATAACCTGCCATCTTACTCCTGGAATGTCTCCCTTGCTTTTTCCCATTGCCCCTCCGATGCATTCTACCATTACCTTATCATGCTCATCAATAAGCTTAGTTGCTCCATCTCCTGGACAAAAAGCAGTTACTTGCTTCCCATTCTTAATTAATTGTATTCTTACACATTTTCTCATTGCAGAGTTTGGTTGCTTAGCTTCTAGTTGTACTTTTTCCAGCACAATACCGTCTGCTTGAGAAGCTCCTTCCAAAGGATCAGATCTGGCTTTTAGTCTTCTTACGCGTCTAACAAACCATTTATCGGAATATCTGCTCTTGTGCCTTCTAGCCTTAAGCTTCTTACCTGCATTTAAACCACGGCTTTTCTTTGACATATTTGTTAGGAAATAATCTTTATTTTTAAATGTTTGGGATTCATTGTTTAAGTAAAAAAGAAAATTTTAAATAATAAAAGAATTAAATGTAAAATAGACATAAAAAGAGGTTAATATATGAAACATGGAAGAATAAATCCTTTTGAAATTGTTCTTTTAATTGTAGGTATTACTGCAGGTTTTTTAGGATTCCAGCTGATAAATAAGGTTTATATTACAGAAAATGCTATAAGCTGGCCAATGGTAACAGCAATATTCAACTGGCTCACGCTCCTTGTTTTATTTATACTATTAAGCATAACAGTAGATGTTTCCAAAAAACAGCTTGATGAAATAAAGAATTTGACTGATTTGTTGAGTCAGAAAAAAGGCAAGAAATGATAATTTGAAGGACATAGAATATACCCAGCTCTACAATAATTCTGATTATTTTAGAGGTTTAGATAATGATTTTAACAATTTATTTTTAATAATATAAATTCAATTTTTGAACTGCTTCAGCGATAGCGTAACAGAAAGGGTTTTCCTTTGATCAAAGCTCGGAAAACTTTATGATTTATTTATCTTTTATGTACTGCTCTTGAGCCCTTCAAATTGTCCTGATGATTGAGAAATAGACCATAATGTCTAAAGCCATTTATGATTTCTCTTTCAGTAAATCTAATACTGGTTGAATGTAGTTTATATGGATAATCCTTATACGGTCCGATTTCTTTGAATCTCTTCGCACTATCCGGCATTTCCATTTTCGGATAAGCCGTTCTTATCATTGAGAGCATCATGTCTGCATCTGAAAGTGCCTGTTCTTCAGAAGCATAAGAAAAAAGCCTCGATTCAAAAGACAATATTCCATCCCAACTTGACCGCGCAGCAAAGAAAATTCTCAAGTGGTCACGAAGCAAACCATCAACTAAATCCTTATCCTCATACATTATATTTCTATGATATGTTAAAATAAAGTTATAGTAATCCGGAATTGTAAAATTCATATTTCCTTTCCTTTCTTGTTTATCACCTACTCCCTTGCTAACAAATAAACCTGGTACTACCGTAAGTAGTCTGGCGTAAGCTGCACCATTTTCCGCGAGATGGTATGCGTTGGCACCTTCACGAATTCCACATTCTAACTTAGAAAGAGATGGTTCGACAAGATTCATCACCATTTGGTCCAAAGACAAAGATGCTGTTGGTGGATGTTTATAGTTGCTCGAAACGCTTCCAGACCATATTAAGCTAGAAATCATGATATTTAATTCCGGAAATAATTCTGATTTATAAGTTAAAGGAAGAAGGACTTTAGAAAGAAGAAAGGTACTCGCCCGGTTATAACCCATACTATCGGTATCCTTATACGTGTCAGCAAAATCGTCTATTGTAACCAAAGGTGGTTGATTTTTTAAATATAGTCTATGTGGCATATATATATAAAAGAAGTGATGGTAAATATTAAAAGATTATGGTATATTGCTACCTTGTAGTTTTGATCTTATGCAACATCAGCTCAAAAACACGGTTCGGTATTAAAGCCTCACTACCCTTATTATCAGTTAGACAGAAATTTTTTTCTCGCAACTATAACGCTTTCAATAAAGCAACTTCTCAACAAATTTCTTATGGATCTTCTCTTGGAAATAGTTAATTTTTGGTTTGTTTAATCTCATCCAATATCTTGTTCCCAATAATCCTTTTGTCTGCTAATTTCAAATGCTTAACTTTTTTATTTTTATCCACAACAAAAACCTCATTTGTTTCCGTGTCAAAGCCTCTACCTTCTTTACCAACATCATTTGCAACTACAAAATCTGCATTTGCATCTTTCAATAGTTCATAAGCTCTGTCAACCAATATTTTCTTACTAACATTATATTCAGCCTTAAAACCAATTAATAAAATATTTTTTTTTATCTTTTTAATTCTTTCAAATATTTTTGTTGTTGGAGTTAATTCTAAATATAGAGTTTCATTACTTTTTATTTTATTGTTTGATTTATTATTAATTGTAAAATCTGAAACAGCAGCAGCATGAATCATTACATCCTTATTTTTAATATTCTTTTTTATTGCATCAAATAAATCCCTAACACTATGGATTTTAATATCTTTGAAATGATATTGAGGCTCTACTGCATTTATGCCCCTTATAAGCGTAACATCTGCACCTCTTAAAAATGCTTGCTCAGCAATGTAAACACCCATTTTTCCAGAGCTTTTGTTTGTTATGATTCTTACTGGATCAATTTCTTCAGAGGTTGCTCCTGCAGTTACCAAAATTTTTTTCCCCTCTAAGTTATTTCTTCTCTCAATTATTATTTTAATTCTATCAATAATTTTGTTTAAATTTGCTAACCTTCCAACACCTTTGTAGCCGCATGCTAATTCTCCATATTCTGGATCAATAAATTCATATTTTAAATTCCTCAATTTTTTAATATTTTGTTGTGTAATTGGATTTTTCCACATCTTTACATTCATAGCAGGACATATTAATACAGAAGCATTAGTTGCCATAATGCTCGTGCTTAACAGATCATCAGCAATACCATTAGCTACTTTTCCAATAATATTTGCTGTAGCAGGACATATCAGAAACAAATCAGCAATATCTGCTAGACTAATATGTTTTATAGGTTTATTTTTTTTAATATAATCTTTATAATTAATATTAGGATCAAACAAATCTGTTTGCACGGGATTATTAGATGCTTTTTCAAAAACCTTAACATCAACAAATTTGGTTGCATGCTTTGTCATTATTACCTGAACATTGGCTTTTAATTTCCTTAATTTCTTAATTAAATCAAGAACTTTATAGCATGCTATTCCTCCAGTTATTCCGATTACAATGTTTTTATTTTGAAATATATTTTTCATTACTATAGTAGAATTAAATTTTTATTTATAAATTATTGTATTAATTATTAGTATATTAATAACTTTCAACTTTAATTCCTTTTATTCTTTCAAAATGTTCTTTGTCTCTAGTAATTACCGTATTACAGCCGCTAGTTAGCATAATCCCAGCTATCGAGCAGTCATTCGCATCTATTTCTTTTCCTTCCTTAACTAAATCAGCATTAATTTTCGCAGATAATAGTGCAGAATTGTAATTAAAATTCAGTAAGTATAATTCATTGAAAAGTATTTTCATTCTATCAATATGTTTTTTATGGTCTATATCTTTTTTACGATAAATACCCGATGCCACTTCAATAAGGTTAACAATAGTCGAGCAAATGCTATTTGAATTCATCTTTTCTATTTTAGTCACAGCTTCATCATTACCTTTTAAGAAATCTATAAGAATTGAGGAATCAAGACATTTCATTTTTAATTATTTTTTAATAGACTTTTAGTAACTGCCTTTCCATATTCTTTTATATTATTTTTTATTTCATCAACATCTTTGTCACTCAAATCGGCCCACAATCCCGCGCATTCCATAATATTGCCTTTTTCAGGTACTATTCTTCTAAGTTCTTCAGAAAAACTCTCATCTTTCTTCTTATTCCTAACTAAACGTTCATATACATCATTCATTATTGTTATTGTTTTTGTTGTCATATGTGTATGTGTATGTGTACATGTATTTAAAAGTTTTGGTTTAGAATTGGTGTTTTTTGAGAGTAAATTAAACGTGGTAGGGGCTGGCTCTCGTGAACCTTTTAACATAAGATATTAAGGTGCAACAGAAATTCTCGTGCACCAATGGCACGAGTTCTTAACGTTTACATACCAATCATTGCAGCCCAACAATGGGGCTGCCTAGAATTTGAAAGAATGATACTTTTATAAATTAAATTATTATTCCTTGTTCGAAAATGAGTTTACACTAAAGACTTAAGTAAATCAACAAGAAATTGAATAAAATGCCAGTAACACCAAAATATGTGAATGAACATTTTTTTGATGAAGATTCAAAAGCGATGTGGTATGTTTTTGGTGTTTCATTTTCCCAATACTCATCTTCTTTAGAACAAAGAACGAGTTCTCGAAGTAGATGGCAATCTACTGATAAAAAATTAATAGAAATAGTGAAATCTTCTTTAGATAGTGAGAATACAATAACCCCAAAGAGATATAAACATATTAGAACTGGAGAAGATTTTTTCACTTATTGGTTAGTCCTAAACAATCAAAAAATATATGATGACATCCGTAGAAGAGGACTTGATGTTCCAAAATCGGAAAGGACCTTTCCAGAAAGTATTGAAGAACAATACTTAGACCATTTTGTTAGAGGATTTTTTGATGCCCATGTATCATGTTACAACAGTACTTATCAATCTACAAGCAAGTATAATCCACGTGAACTTAACAGGCAGTGGTTAGAAATTCATTTTAATGTACCATTTCTTCGAGGACTTTATGAAGTTTTGGTGGAACATGCTCATATAAAAAGTGGAAGAGAATTTTCAAAGTCTCCTTTATTGATAATGGATAAAGATACTAGGGGAGTTTACGACTTTTTGTATCGTGATTGGGATTTTATTCAAGAAAATGGTTTATATCTACCTTCAAAAAAGCAAGGTTTGAGGTAAGACGGACAATTTTAGAACCAACCCCCTAAGTAATAGATTTCTTAAAAAACACGTTAAATTTAAACATATAGTGCAACGGAAAAAGTTCTCTAATGAAAACTATGCTTATCTTCAGGAAATTTTCCTCCTCTTACTTCTCTAATATAATTTTCAAATGCTTTTTTCATATCTTCTGCTAAATGAGCGTATTTTTTAACAAATTTTGGGCTGAATTTATCATATAATCCTAGCATATCATTTACCACTAAAACCTGGCCATCGCAATAAGTGCCTGCACCAATTCCTATAGTTGGGATAGAAATGCTTTCTGTGATTTTTTTTGCAAGTTGCATAGGAACACATTCAAGAACTAAAGAAAAACATCCCGCGGCTTCACATTCTTTTGCAAGTTTAATTAATTTAGCTGCAGTTTCTTCATCTTTGCCTTGAACCTTAAAATCAGTAACTGTTTGTGGTGTCAAGCCAATATGCCCCATAACTTCAATATTGTTTTCTACTAGAAATTTTGCTATTTCTGGTTTGTTTTCAATTTTTACACAATCAGCTCCTGATTTAATAAGGGATTCTGCATTTAGTGCAGCAGTTTCATTATCATCATAACTTCCAGCTGACAAGTCTGCAACAATCAAAGCATTACTTGCACCTCTAGAAACAGCCCCAGTATGTCTTATCATATCATCCATAGTAACACTTAATGTACTATCATAACCCAAAACAACCATGCCTAGACTGTCTCCTATTAATATAATATCTATACCAGCCTCATCCGTATACTTTGCTGTACTGTAATCATAAGCAGTAAGCATGGTTATTTTCTCTTTTCCCTTCATTGATTTTATTTTGGAGATTGTGGTTTTCATAGTTTATTGGAAGAGATATTGTGTTTATAAAGGTTGTTTTTTGCATGAATTTGAAACAATAAACTTTTTAAATGCAATAAAAAAGGCATTTTCTGTATGAAAGTAGGAGAATGGTTTGATAAAAACAGGCTTAAATCCTCAAGTTTTTCGAATATTAAAAAATTAGTGGAATTAAAGAGGAAGCAAAAGCTTACGATCAGTTTAGTTATTCCGACCTATAATGAAGAATTAAGAATTGGGAAGATAGTCACAGTTCTAAAAGAGAAATTATTGAATAAATATAAATTACTGGATGAGATAGTTGTTGTTGATTCCGGCAGCACTGACAAAACCAGAGAAATCGCAAAAAAATGTGGTGCAGCTGTATATTTAGATTCTGACATTCTAAAGAAGAGGGGTAACTATAGAGGCAAAGGGGAAAACTTATGGAAATCATTGTATATTACCAAAGGGGGTATAATATGCTGGATTGATGGGGATATTAAGAATATACATCCAAGGTTTGTTTATGGTTTAGTAGGGCCTTTGCTTACAAATAAGAATATTTATTTTACCAAGGCTTTTTATCAAAGACCTGTAAAAAAGGATAATGGTACAGCTCCTTTAGGGGGTGGAAGAACTACGGAGTTATGCTTCAGACCTTTAGTAAATATGTTCTTTCCTTTGTTAAGTGGATTTATTCAGCCTTTAAGTGGTGAGTATGCAGGCAGACGCAAACACCTGGAAAGATTGCCTTTCTTCACAGGATACGGCGTAGAAACAGGATTATTGATAGATATACAGAAGAAGTACGGATTAAAAAGCATTGCGCAAGTAGATTTGGTCTCTAGGATGCATAAAAATCAAAGTCTAAGTGAGTTGAGCAAACAGGCTTTTGCTGTTTTGCAGGTTATATCTAAAAGAGCTAATACACTTGGGAAATTTATACTTGTAAATGATATCAGGAGAAAAATAAGGATAATTAAAAGAAATGTTCATGACAATAGAATAGACTACAAACTTATCAATTCGCCAATTGAACAAATACAAAGACCGCCAATAATTACCCTAGAAGAGTACAGGGAGAAATTCAAAAAAGAGCCCAAATGGGTCTATGTTTAATTTGTCAAAAACCTCCCATCAGAGATGGGTGGCATGATTTCATCAGCTTCGCTCTCAGGTGGTTTTTGTGTGAATTGCGAGAGCTCGCCTCTCGCTCGCTCAACTCACGGAATTCCATCGTGAACGCGACGAGCGACTAGCGAGTCGCTCGCAATTCGCTGATGGGTGGTTTTCGAGCACTACTCATTCCACCAATCGCAGATTGGTGGAATTCCGTTGTTAAAAAAAATGCGAGATTTAGTTTTACTGGAATGACTAGAGGTAATGTAGCTGATGTTGGAGTTATTATCAAGAAATAATTATATAACTACCATACGGCTTAATTTCTCCACTAAATCTTTTTTTAGAAAGCCAATCAAGTTTTTTTGTATATTTCTCTAACATTATTTTATCTTCACTAACATTAACAATAACAGTTACTTTTTTACCCCCGTATTTACGTTCAGTAATAAGCAATCTTTTGTCTGATTTAATTGGTTTTTCCTTGCAATAAGGATCCAAAGCACCAATATTCTTCCTAACATTAAGAATATTTAAATAATTAGATAATGTCTTATGTCTTATTGATTTTTTATTTTTAATTTCTCGATCTATTTTTTTATATTCTAATTTTTCCCTGTTAATTTCCCTTTTCATGCCTGTTCTTTTTACTCCCTGCAAATAATTTCTAGATCCAAGCAAACTATGTATATAAATTCCTGGAATTCCTTTGCTCAAAATCATAATAGCCTGGGAAGCAATAAATCTCTTAACTTCCTTTTCTACTCCTGTTTTTTTATTTGGATTATTTATACCGTCAAAATAGTTAATATTAAGCTCGTATGGCACCGTCCTACCTTTTTTTCCAGTTTTATATGATATTAATCCATTATGATTTTTTATTGTTTTTATCAAATTGTTAAAATGCTTTGATGAAAGCGTTCTCCTTGCACCCAAAATTCCGATTCCATCGTGAGATGCTAAAAAATTGAAGAATAATGAATTTTTGTTAAGAGAACCAAACATTTTATATACTTTCTTTAGATATGAAGAGTCCTTTCTAGTGATAGCATCCAATACTAATGGCGGAAGCAGAAACTTATAGATCATCTGTGCTTCATCATGGCCATTTCCGAAATATGATATATTCTCTTTAGGAGGAACATTGGTTTCGGTTATAATAATTGTATACGGAGCAACATAATCTAATATATCTCTCATTATCTTAACAATTTCATGGGTTTTCTTAAGGTGTATGCATTTGGTTCCTAGTTCTTTCCATAAATATGCAATTGCGTCCAACCTAATTATCTCCACACCTTTGGAAACATAGAATAATAATATTTCAATCATATCTATAAGCACATCAGGATTTTTAAAATTAAGATCAACCTGATCGTTACTAAATGTCGTCCATACATATTTTATTCCATTTTGAGTTTTGAACTTAGTCAACAAAGGATTTGTTCTTGGTCTAAACACAGAAGATGTATCCACTTTTTTACTATAATGAATAAAATAATCCTTGTATTTTTTATCTCCTTTTAGGAAAGCCTTAAACCATTTGGACTCTCTAGAGACATGATTTATCACAAAATCCACCATTAAGCGATAATCTTTGCATATTCTCACAATATCCTCCCAATCGCCAAGCGTGGGGTTAACTTTCTTATAATCAATTACAGAGAAACCATCATCAGAGCTGTAAGGGAAAAATGGCAAAATATGAACCCCGGATATGGATTTTTTGACATACTTCTTCAGGAATTTATGGAGTGTTTTTAGTGGCTTTTCATTCTTTTGCTTTATCGTATCCCCGTATGTAATAAGAATAGCATCTTTATTTGTCAATGAAATTTTATCATCATATCTTTTTCTTTTTGCAACAATAATTTTATTATTATCATAATTATCCATAATAGATTTTAGCTTGTGGAGGATTTCATCTGTATCTTTTTCAGGATAAAGGTATTTTATTTTTTTATGTATATTAAGTATTATTTCTTTCTGATTTGATTTTTTCATATTACTAATCCAGATTAGATGTTTTATTAAATTTTCTATAAATTGAACTAAAGATTTATATAATACTTTATTTCTGGAAATACAAATGAAAATAAAAAAAATAGAGGTTTTCTCAACTCATGAGCCTTACAAAAGGCCTATCCCCATAGCAGTTGGAACTCATGACAGCAGGGATAATGTATTGGTTAAGGTAACTGCAGACAATGGGTTATCTGGCTGGGGAGAAGGATCTCCTTTACTGCCTTCTTATTCTGGAGAAGTTAGGGACCAAATGGTTGATGATATTGTAAAGAGAATAGCTCCGGATCTTCTGGGTCAAAAGATAGCAACTGTAGATGACATCTTGTCGTTAATTAATAGCATTCGTCGCAACAAATACTATTTTCAGTGCGCTATTGCTGCCATTGATATTGCATTATTTGATTTATTGGGAAAATTAAAGAAAAAACCTGTTTTTAAATTGATTAGGAGCTATTTGAAACTGAAAAAATTTACAAAATTGCCGGAGCTTCCAGCTAATTTTACTGTAAGCAGGAATGCAACTAAAAAAGATGATAAGATAGACGAGATGGTAGATGAAGCGGATCATTATGTGAGCCAAGGCTATTCTGTAATAAAAATCAAGATTGGCATATTCAAAAACTCGGATGAACATGCAGTTAAGAAACTCAGCATGTACATGAAGAAAAAATATCCTGAGCGTAAGGTAAATTTATTTGTAGATGGCAATCAAGCATACCATAAAGTATCTGAAGTTCTTACTATAATAAACAAAATAAAGCCTTATATTGATGGTCTTGAACAGCCGTTTCATAGGAATATTCCTTATTTATCTGCACAATTATATAATAAATTTAAAACTATTAAGGATGCTCCTTTTTTGATTACGGATGAAGGAAGCTCATCGATTGAAGAGATGGAGAATATCATGATGTCGCAAGCAGCAGCCGGTTCATTGCTGAAGATGGTGAGGAGTGGTGGGTTTAGTTTTGTAATTTGGATTGCTCAACTGCTCCGCAATTATCCAAAATTTAAGCTTGAGCCCATGTCAATGACCGAGACGGGTATTGGTACAACTGCAAATTTGCATTCTGCTTTGGTCATTTATGAACACTGCAACTTAAAATCAGGATTTGGCTTTGATGGGCCGATGCAGGTCATTGGGGAGAGTTACAAAACAGGCAATGACACAACACTTTATAAAAATAAAAAAACAGGGTGGATTATAAAAAACAAAAAAGGTGTTGCTATTTATGATCTTAAACAAGTCATAGGTAATGGAGAAGGTCTAGGTGTAACAATTAATCAAAAATATGTAAATGCAATCACCGAAATAAAAACTGATGTGTATTTGAAGAAGGGGAAAATTGCAAAAGAAGTGATAAATTTTAAAAAAAATAAAAAAATTAAGGAACTTATAGGTAAACAAAAAACAATTTTAAAGCATCCTAGGTATTAGTATAAAACTGAATTCCAGATTTTTAATTTAAATAAAACAATCAAATAATAATATTTAAACCAAAGATTTAAATAAATTTACAAAAAAGTATATTGGCATTGTAGCAAATCTACCTTTTAGACTTGAAAAAAGATGGTAATTAAGAGTAAACCCATAATAAGCGCAATTATGTGTGCCTGGAATGAGGAAAAGTTTATAGGGATAGCTATTGAAAGTGTACTCAATCAAACATATAAAAATTTCGAATTAATAATTCTAGAAGACAACTCTCCAGATAATACAGCTAAAATTATAAAGAGCTATGCTAAAAAAGATAAACGGATAAAGCCCATCTTTCTTAGGAAAAAAACACCTAGCATTGCTAAAGCAAGGAATTTAGCAATAAAGAAAGCCAAAGGTGATTATTACGCAACAACTGACGCAGATGATTATTCCATTCCATCAAGGTTTGAGATACAACTTAAGTTTATGGAAAAGCATACCGAATGTGAAATTTGCGGGAGTTGGTATACTAAAACAGCATACCCGGTAACTGCCCATAACGGAGATGTTCAGTACCTAACCTGGCACCCTAAGGACATCGAGAATGAATTGCATTTACGAAATGGTGTAGGCGGTCCCTCTAACTTTATACGTGCAAAAACCTTTCACCTTCTAGGGGGGTACAATGAAAAATTAAAAATGGGAGAAGATTATGATTTACACATTAAAGCAATTAAACGTGGAATGGAAATAAGGGTGATACCTAAGGTTCTAGTGCATTACAGGACTCATTCCGAATCTATAACCAAAAACATACCACATACACCGTGGAAAAATCCATTAAATTTAGGCTCTGCCTGGGATACAAAAATATCCAGTTTTTTCTTTGATGTCCCAGTAAATAAAATTTATGAGGTACAACGCAATTGGATTAACAACAAATTAGAAAGTTTTCTCAATTGTAAAAAAGTTATTCTCTTTAAAGGGGAAAGAGAAGCGATTTTTGTGCCGCATTTTCTTGAGTGGGCAGCAACTCGTAATATAGATGTGGAAGGTGTTGTAGGTAGTAATCCCTATTGTGGCATAAAACCAATAAACAGAGAAGATATAAGAGGATACATTAAAAAAGGCTACAAAATTGTAATTTGCAATGAAGGTAAAGCCAGGGTAGATATTGCAAAGTTCCTTGAATCTATTGGTGCAAGAGTATGGGCAGATTACATTTATATTATCCCTTATTTAACCAGATTAATAGAAATCGAAGCTGCTAAAAAATATAAAAAACACAGATATAATGTCTGTTGATTAGTAAAATTACAATAATGAAATACCAATTTCCTAAGGGATTTATATGGGGAACAGCAACATCTGCATATCAGATTGAGGGTGCATGGAATGAGGATGGCAAGGGTGAATCTATATGGGACAATTTTACTCATAAATCTGGAAATATTAAAAATCATGAAACAGGCGATATAGCATGCGATCACTACCACCGATATAAAGAAGATATTCAAATAATGAAGAATATGGGTGTTATGTGCTACCGTTTTTCTGTTTCATGGCCAAGGATTTTTCCAAATGGTGTAGGCAAACAAAACAAAAAAGGCTTAGATTTCTACAAAAAATTAGTGGATGAATTGTTAGCTGCTAATATTCAACCTGCTATTACTCTTTACCACTGGGACTTGCCTCAAAAGTTACAAGAAAAAGGTGGTTAGCTGAATGAAAAAACAGTAGATGCGTATGTATCGTTTGCTACTTTTATGTTTAAAAAATTTGGCAATAAAATTCCTATGTGGATGACTCACAATGAACCTACTGTTATGGCCTATGAAGGGTATGCATTTGGAGTAAAGGCTCCAGGTATCAAGGATATGAAAATAGCACTTCAAGTAGCACATAACATTCTTCTCTCACATGGGAAAGCAGTTCAAATATATAGAAAACTTGGATTTAAAGGAAAAATAGGAATTGCGTTGAGCAATAATGAAGTGTATGCAAACAGTAATTCCAAAGAAGATCAACTTGCTGCGCAAAAACATCATGAACTTAAAAATGCCTGGTTCTTAGATCCACTGTTTAAAGGAACATATCCACAAATGTTGTTTAGCTTCTTCAAAGAAAGAGGAAAGGCGCCTTTAATTAAAAATGGAGATATGGATATTATTATGACGCCAATCGATTTTTTGGGAATAAATTATTATTTTAGGAGTGTCTATAAGTCGGATGACCGTGAAGAAAAGATGTGCAGAAATGAATTATGCATTGAACCAGTAAAAGTTAAAGGATCAGAATATACAGATATGGGTTGGGAAAAATATCCTCATGGATTACACAATTTGTTACTGATGATAAAAAAGACCTATGGTAATATACCATTCTACGTCACTGAAAATGGAGCTGCATTTGTAGATTCTCTAACAGATGATAAGAAGGTGCATGATATTAAAAGGATTAAATACTTAAGGGAGCATTTCATAGAAGCATTGGAAGCCATTCAAGACGGAGTAAATTTAAAAGGTTATTTTGTATGGTCACAAATGGACAATTTTGAGTGGGAACATGGATACTCCAAACGATTTGGATTGATACATGTAGATTTTGATACTCTTGAGAGAACATGGAAAGACAGCTCGTTTTTCTATAAAAACGTGATCAAAAATAATGGACTGATTAGAGAAAAGAAAAAAGTAACACATTAAATAAAAACATATTTAAATTCTCTATTTCACTCCATCATTAATGAAACAGATAATTTTTACTGATCTAGATGGAACTTTACTTGATTATAATACTTATTCTTTCAAAAAAGCACAAGACGCCTTAAGACTACTAAATATAAAGAAGATACCTTTAATAATATGTACCAGCAAAACAAGAGCAGAGATAGAATATTATAGGAAAAAACTTGGCAATAGAGTTCCTTTTATTTCTGAAAACGGCGGGGCTATATTCATTCCAAAAAATTACTTTAAGTTCCAATTCAGTTTCAGCAAAACAGATAAAAATTATTTCATAATAGAATTGGGAACAGATTACAATAAATTAATATCTGTAATTAAAAAAATTAAGAAAAGTAATATCAACATAGGGAACTTTAGTGATATGAGTGCAAAAGAAGTCTCAAAGATTACAAATCTATCCGTAAGGAATGCCAAGTTGGCAAAGAAAAGAAATTATGATGAACCGTTTTTGTTATATGATAAGAAAAAAGAAAAAGATTTGATAAAAATAATTAAAAAAAATAAATTAAACTATACAAAAGGTACAAGATTCTATCATTTAATGGGTAATTTTGATAAAGGAAAAGCGGTTAAGATTTTAATAAATCTTTTTAAGAGGAAATATAACAAAATAACAACCTATGGTTTTGGAGATTCAAAAAATGATTTTGAAATGCTTAACAGCATTGATAATGCTTATCTAGTTATGAAAAAAAATAAGAAATATGCCTCAAAAAAATATAAAAAAGCAGATGGAGTTGGTCCGATAGGGTGGAGTAAAGTTGTTAATGAAGAAATTCTAAATAATTGATTTTTTGTTGAATTTTACTTTTATTTGCCCCTATAAAACCTCGCAGCATCTTCAGGCATTATGGAATTAACAATTGAGCCTGTTGAAAGTTCAAAGCCTCCCCATTTTGCATCCCTAGGAGTTACTTCGATATGGAAATGTAAATCTGTTTGCTGTGGAGCGTAATGCAGGAAAAAATTATGGGATACATTCAATTTCTTTAATTTTAATAATACCTTTTTGAGTACTGATGCCATATCATACAATTCATCATTATACATAGCTGTTATATTTTTAACATGTCTTTTAGGGAATATCCATGCCTCAAAATTAAATCTTGATGCATATGGTGCAAATGCAATTATGCTTTTGTTGTCTATTATCTTTCTTTTGCTTTTTGACTCTAATTTTATTATATCACAATATGGACATTTTCTAAATTTCTTCGTTGCTTTAACCTTATCCATTACGTCATTAGGCAGAAGTGGAAGAGCAGCTATTTGTGTATGGGAATGTATTAATGATGTACCAGCATTAGAGCCTTGATTCCTAAAAACAGTAACATATTTTATACCTTTTAGCTTTGATAATACTTTTATTCTTAGTTTGTACACATCAAAAATTTCTTTTATATGCTCTATGCTTAAATCTGAAAGTTGTTTTTTATGGTCTCTTGTTTCTGCAATTATTTCATGCATGCCATAAGTCTTTCCTTCTTTTAGAAATTTGTTTTTTGTTTTTATTTTAGAATTTCCTTTTAATTCCACAACAGGAAATTTATTTGGAAATTAGTTAAAAGAATAAACAGCACAGGAGTCACAGTGGTTATCTCTTCTCACTTTTCTAGCGAACTGAAAAAAATTTGCGATAAGATCTATCTGCTAAAAAACAAAAAATTAACCAGGCAAAATGTTTAAATTATATACACTTTTAAGAAAAAATTTCAAGCTGCTTTGGAAGTCAAAGTTATTTTTCTTGACTACCCTGATTGGTCCTTTGATAATGGCAGTTCTCCTAGGAGGGGCTTTTAACAATACCGACGCTTATTCTATCACCGTCGGTATTTATGCAAGTGATTATGGTGACATAGAGAATGATATAGCTGATAAGCTCAGCGAGAACTTTAAAGTCTTAAAATTTAACAGCGAACATAGCTGTCTAAATGCCCTTAAGGATTATTCGATCCATGCATGCATAGTCCTGCCAAAAAGCATCTCTCTGAAAACCAATGAAGTAGGTAAGATAATCTTCTATGTAGATAACAGCAGGATAAATCTTGTTTGGCTGATACTTGATACCCTGTCCAACACCCAGGAAATGTCCTCTTCAGAAATTTCTACAGATCTAACTAATGAATTATTGCTTAAATTAAACAGGGCCGGCGTTGACATTCTACTCTTAAGAAATGTAACGGCGCAGACTATAGATGAGAATAAAAACAGTTTAGAACAAGTTAATCAAATTAATGCCAACATCAGTTCTTTAGATATGGCAGAAGTACAAAATCGAGTTGAGGATTCTATTTTGAGAAATGATGAACTTAAAACAGCGTTGAACTCATTTATTAGCGATATAAACAAGAAGATTGATGATGGCCGGGATATTTTATCTGGCCTTAACTCAACCATCTCAGAACTAGATGATATCGAAGATACGTTAGACGATATCGAAGCCGTCATTTCCAATTCTAACGATACCCTGCTTATTTCTGGATTAAGCGTACTGCTTACTGAGCTTGATAGGGACATATTCAAAATTAGAGAAACTTTTTCGACAATCCTTGACAAAAATAATGAAAATAAAGATTCACTGGCCAAAGCGCTTGGCCATCTGAAACTGGCCCAAGAGCTTACTCAAAAGATAAATGACGAAGTAAACAATCTACAAGTGACTAATACCTCGAAAATAGTAAATCCCCTGGTAACAGA
>JADFLA010000032.1 GCA_022564635.1 Nanobdellota archaeon
GGTTAATTGTAAAATTAAAAACATTGGAAACGTTGTTTTGAAAAATCTAAATATTTGTTTTGAATCTAAATGCAGTAAAACAAATTTAGGCATTGTACAAGAAAAGAATTTCAATTATACTATTGAAAAATCTATAGCAGGAATACAAGAATCTATCTTTAAAGTTAAAAATATTGATGTTTCAAAAGCAGAATATATTGAGTATGATGTTCTGGATAAGCCAGAAATAAAAATAAATGAAATAGAATTTCCTAATAATATTGAGTATAAAGATCAATTTAAGATTAGCTTCTTATTAAGCAAAGAATCAAATTCTGTTCCAGAGAATTTAGAAATTACCTTATCCCAAAACAATTTTGAAAAAACATGGAATTTAAAAGAACTTACAGAGAATAGAAAATTAATAATAAATCTTCTAGGAAAAAATTTAAAGAAAGGCATTAACGAATTTAATATAATTGTTAAGTATGAAGATGGAAATGGAAGAAATTATGAAACAAAAGAAACATTTATTATTGAACTAATTAATGTTAATCTAATTCAAAATATTTTACTGGTTTTTAATCAATTTGTGTTGTTTCTTGAGAATTTGGTGTCATAATAAATTAATTACTGAAAAAATTTAACAAGCTACGGGTTTAATAACGTGTTTTTTGAGAAATCAATTATTAAGGGTCGGCTCTCCCTGTATATTAGCTTAATAGAATGATAAATTTTTTAGTGCCAAATTTCACCCTATACCCAGCAATGCATAACTTAATCTTCGATTCGATATCGTATTCTGCTTCTGGTAGTATAGATGTTTCTGGTAAATTAGCAAGAGGTATTAGATTCCATTCATATTGTGATGAATTCCTCTTTTGCTCTCCAGGAACAGATTGTAGTCCTAGACGAACTGCAGCTAGCACTCTATAATTAGAGTGATAGTAAGGTCCCAAAACAACACGGTCATTCTTCTGGTAAGGTCCTATGTCATATTCTATAGGATGTTGTTGTATATCTCTCATTAAACCCTCTTTACCTAACCCTACATATCTTTCAAGGGTTGATCTATTAAAAAATTCATCCTTATTAACTAAAATAGTTAAGGGATCTATTAAATTTGTATTATTCTGTACCGTTACCATATCTATTGGAAATTTGTTTATCTATAAATAATTTACGTTCCTCGCCGACCCTATATTTTATTCTACCCTCAAAAAAACACTATTAAATCGAAATTTTATTATTTTCACAAGATTTTTATATTTAAAAATTTAAGATAAGTAAATTCAGAAAAAAAGGTGATTATTATCAAAAAATTATTCATGACTATTCTATTTTTTCTAATCTATATCCAAATTGCCAATGCTCAAGGTTGTGAGAAATTTATTGGAAGCAAATGCGCTGAACTAGAATGGGAAAGAGCAGAAGCAAAATCAGGAGATGTAGCAGAAATAGTGATTTCTCCTAGTAACCCTAATACTATGTATGTCGGCTTTGAAGTTAATATTCATTCTTTGTACAAATCAACTGACGCTGGTAAAACCTGGAGAAGAATTGATGGAGGTGGTGATCATACAAAAGATATTGCTATTAGTCCTAAAAACCCCAATAAAGTATATTTTGCAATGTCAGAACCGGTTGAAACGACAGATACAACTATTAGGTCGACAGTCAGGAGTGATAAAGGACGTTTTGGTGGTGCAACCAAAATGATTCTTGTTACAGGTGAATCTGCAGGACCCTCTGAATCTTCTTTTTCAACAATAGAAATTTTTGAACAAAACGATAAAATAATTTATGCAGCTTTAAAAGGAGGAGGAGTTGAACCTTTTGGAACTATAAAACCAAAAATATTCAAAACAACTAATGGTGGAAACTCATGGACTGAACTAATACCAAAATTAGAAGATGTTAATGTTATAGCAATTCACCCAACTAATCATGAGCATATTTATGTAGGAAGTGGTGATGGAATATATGAGAGCTTAGATTCTGGAAAAACATTAAAAAAAATAAAAGGAACCAGAGCACGTGGTGGTTTTATTTCTATTGAATTGCAGCTTGACAATCCTGATGTTATATATATTGCATCTAGCTCAGAAGTTTTCAAATCAGAAGATTCAGGAGCTAATTGGAAAGACATTAAAGGTCAATTATCAGATATTCATAGAGTAAGAGTTTCAAGATCTAATCCAAATATTTTGTATGCCTCTACTTTTAATGGAGTTTTTAGGAGTGATGATTTTGGAGAAACTTGGCAAGATAAAACTAGTAACTTAAAAGCTAAAAATATTCAGATTGTAACTATACATCCTAAAAATCCAGATATTGCCTTTATAGGACATTCAAATTTATGGTCATCAGTTAGGGCTGAGCTTAGATATGAAATGGCATTATTGGCTAACCAAGGAATTTACAAAACTACAAATGGTGGAAATTCATGGTTCAGAAGCGATGAAGGTATTTTTGAATTTTCTCTGGAGGAAGTTGCGGTAAGCCCTCACAAGCCTAATGAAGCATGGGTTGCAGCTGTAGCTTCCAGAGGTGGATATAAAACAATTGATGCAGCTCATAATTGGCGCACAACTCAAATACAAACACTACATTACCCAATGCGAATAAAATATTCAATGCAAGAACCGGACAAGATTTATATTACAAGTTGGCATTCAGGAGGTCCTTTTGGATTAAGTGAAGATGGTGGTGCAAGTTGGAAGCTAACAAATGAGGATGAGTACTTTAATGGTTTAAACAGAGGCAGAAGTTTATATAATTCTAACATAAGAGGTCACATCCATGTGCATGGCTTGGCTGTTGATCCTAATGATGATAGCATTGTTTACTCTGGTTCTGTTAGAGAGGCAAGAGGTCAAGGAGAATTTCCTTTAGAAGGAGCACATATTTTCAAATCAACAGATACCGGAAAAACATGGCAAGAATCTGATCAAGGCTTTCCACATGAAAAACGCACAGCAATTCATGATATTCAAATTGATCCAAAAAACACTAATGTAATTTATGCTGCAACAACAAAACATGAATCTTCAGATGGTTTAGGAATATACAAATCAACTGATGCTGGTAAAACCTGGAAAGCTGTTAATAACGGTCTTTCTGGTAGAGAATCTTTGAACGTCGGTGCACTGACAATACATCCTGAGAATACACAATTATTAATAGCAGCAACAGGGAGTGGTTTGTACAAATCAACAAATGCTGGACAAACTTGGAAAAGAACTTCTTCTTCAAAATCATTTGATGTTGAACATGTAATGCAAAACCCAAGTATTGTTTATGCATCAACTAATGATGGAGTTCTAAAAAGTAAAGATTTTGGAGATACTTGGTATAAAGTCAATTATAAACTTCCCAAAGGTGAAGGACAAGGCATTGGTGTCAGCATTGATGGAAATGTAATTTATACTGCAGTAAAAAAGGAAGGAGTATATGTTGCTAGGTTCAAACCGGTAGAACCGATAGAACCAGTCTCTGTTTTTAGCGGTAAAGGCTTTGATTTTGCAATGGGACAATTTGGAATAGGACCTGGAGAAGATGAAGGCCCAGAAGATTTTCCTGTAGGTCCTGAACATTTCGAAGAAGAACCTAAAACATTAGAAGAATGTAGACAATATGAGTTACCTGACGATTGTATTACGCTTAGAAACCCAAACATTATAAGAGCCTGTGAAAAATGTAAAGAATTGGAAAAAAAGGAAGAAGAACCTGTAGAAGAAATAAAAGTTCCTGAAGAAGAAAAAATTGAAATTGTTGAAGAGCCTGAAGTTATTGAAATAAAAGAAGAAAAGAAACCCAACATCTTTGTTAGAATTGTAAATTTCTTTAAGGGTTTATTTGGTTGAAGATTATAATGCAGATTCTGTAATCATGTTATTAAAAAGAGATTACCGAGATTTTAATTCTTTCTATATAGTAAATAATTAATTTCAATCACTATTTAATTCTTTTCAATATTGAAAATTAATAAAAAACCATAAATTTATAAAGAAAAGGGAAATTTAAGATTGATATGGATAATGAAACAATAAATGAAACAAAAGGTAATGTAATTGAAAGAATAGTACCAGATACTTCTGTTATTATAGAAGGATTGATATCTGACAAAATAAGTAAAAATGAAATCAAAGCTAGAGAAATTATAATCCATGAAGCGGTTATAGCAGAACTGGAACATCAAGCTAACTTAGGAAAATCTATTGGTTTTGTAGGATTGGAGGAAATAAAAAAAATAAGGGATATTGCAGCAAAAGGTGAAATTGAACTTGTTTTTAGGGGTGAGCGTCCAAGGGCAGCAGAAATTAGGAACGCTTCATTAGGTGAGATAGACTCTTTGATCAGGCAGCTTGCTTTCGATGAAGATGCAACCTTAATTACCTCAGATAAGGTACAGTGGGAAGTTTCTTTAGCCAGAGGGGTAAAAACAATATATTTTCGTGGTCCAGAAAGAGGATTAAAAAAATTAAAACTAGAGAGATTTTTTGACGAAACCACTATGTCTGTACATTTAAGAGAAAATGTGATGCCTCATGCAAAGAAAGGAATACCTGGAGACTGGTCTTTTACACCGTTGAGGAAAGCGATAGTAAAACAAGAAGAGATCCAGGAAATAACTGCGGAATTGATTGAAGAAGCAAAACTAAGAAAAGACGGATTTATTGAAATAGAGAGAAAGGGAAGCACAATCATACAACTTGGCAAGTTCAGGATTGTTATTACTAAACCTCCATTCTCGGATGGTTGGGAAATAACAGCAGTAAGGCCGGTAAAAAGATTAAATCTTGATGATTACAAACTTAGTGACAAACTAAAAAGAAGAATTTCATCACAAGCAGAAGGTGTTTTAGTTGCAGGTTCTCCAGGTATGGGTAAAACTACTTTTTCCCAGGCTTTGGCAGAATTTTATGCTTCTCAGGATAAAATTGTAAAGACAGTAGAAGCACCTAGGGATTTAATTTTGCCAGACAATATAACCCAATACTCAATTAGCCATGGAAGCTCGCAAGAAATACATGATATATTGCTTTTGTCAAGGCCGGATTATACTTTCTTCGATGAGATGCGTAATACTGATGATTTTAAGTTGTTTGCTGACTTGAGGCTTGCAGGAGTTGGAATGATTGGAGTTGTACACGCAACGAATCCGATTGATGCAATCCAAAGATTCCTTGGCAGGGTTGAAATGGGTGTTATCCCGCAGATAATTGACACAGTATTTTTCATCAAAGACGGCTTTATCAATAAAGTTCTTTCATTAAAAATGACAGTCAAAGTTCCATCAGGAATGACAGAAGCTGATTTAGCAAGGCCAATAGTTGTGGTTACTGATTTTGAGACAGGAAAAGCAGCATATGAAATTTACAGTTATGGTGAACAAACTGTTGTTGTTCCTGTGCAAGAAACTGAAAAATCAGACCAAAAAGGAATCCATAAGCTTGCAGAATTAGCAATTGAAGATGAGTTTGCAAGATACTCAAGTATGGCAAAAGTTGAGGTTGTTTCAGATAATAAGTGCATTGTTTATGTTCCTGAAAGAGACATTCCCAAAATCATAGGAAAACAGGGTAAAAATATCAGTATGATGGAAAAATCATTAGGTATGAGCGTTGAAGTTAGAGAATTAGGAGATAGAAATAAGGAACAAAAATATGAAGAAAATGAAATCAAACAAGAAAAACAGAATGAAGTTGAATTTGAATTAATAATAGATAAGAAAAATATATTGTTTAATTTATCAAGTGAGATGCAAAACAGGGACATTGATGTATATGTAAATGATGAATTATTAATGACAGCTAAAGCATCTAAAAAAGGTTTTATTAAAGTCAGAAAAGATAATAATGTTGGAAAAATAATTCTTGATGCTCATAATAGGGGAGAAAAAATTAAATTATTTGTTTAAGATGATTTTATAATTATAAATAGAAATTTATCCAAGTCCTTTAGTATGCTCGGCATGCATTTTGCGTATCTTGCCCCAAGAGTCTTGCATGAGTGTTGGCGATAATAATTCAAAGTAAACAAGAGCGTTATCTATAAAGCCTTCAGTTGGATTACGCTTATAGTCTACATTAGGTTGTCCTAATCTTTCTTCAACTTTCCTTGCGACATTTACAAGGTTCGATTTGCTGAAAGTATACTGTGCAGGAAGAGGATTGCCTGGAAAATCATCTTCCGTAACTTTACCAATAACACAACAATTTATGTAGTACCTGTTCCCTATTTTAGATAGCCGTATTCCAATATCCTGATTAATAGTTTCTTCCTGAACTGGTTGCTCAACTCCCACACCAAGTTCTGCCAAAACAGCATCGATACTCTGATTTCCTTCCATCATCACAGTAGAATATGCTTTGTCTTATAAATCTATTCTATAAAGTCTCACAAAATCTATAATAAAACAAATAATTTAAATAAAATTAATCTTTTCTTTTCAAAATGATATTTGAACAGATTCCAGTCGGCCAGATGCAGAACTTTTCATATTTAATTGGAGATGAAAACAGTAAGGAAGGTGCAGTTGTTGATCCTGCATGGGAAAATAGCAAAATTTTAGATATTGCAAAGAAGCATGATTTAAACATCAAATTTATTTTAATAACGCATTCTCATTACGACCATATTGATGGAGTTAAAAGTTTGGTAGATGCAACAGATGCAACAGTTTATGTTCATAAAGATGATATGGTTGAGATAAAAAATCGTGGAATAGATAAAATTAAAACAATAGATGAAAATGATGAAATAAATATTGGAAAAATAAAAATCAAGGTTTTGCATACACCAGGACACTCACCAGGTTCTGTTTGTTATTTATTTAATAATAAAATAATAACTGGAGATATGTTATTTGTTGAAGCCATTGGCCGTGTTGACCTACCAGGAGGAGACATTGAAAAGATGTTTAATTCCTTACAAAAATTAAAGAAATTAGATGATAATATTGAAGTTTATCCGGGGCATGATTATGGTTCTATAAAACACTCAACAATTGCACATGAAAAAGAAAATAATCCTTATATGAGGGCTTCAAAGGAAGAGTTTTTTAGGATTAGGTAATTAATTTTATAAACGCTACTTTCTTTCCACTACGCATGCTAGAAGATAAGTTGTATGATAATAGGCAAGAAAGCTTTTGGTTTCTTTTACCCCAAGATGTTAAAGGTGAAGTTTTCGCTAAAACTGAAACGACCCCACAGGGCGTATCTTATCATAGCCGTGTTATTCATACTATCCAAGATGATAGGTACCATGCTTTTAATTACGGGCTTAAAGGACAAACACTAATAAGGGAAAGTGCACAACGTATAGATGGTTACGTTATCCCTTCCGAAAGAGTTAAAGATTTTGATTTTGATGGAGCAATAGAAATATTAAAAGAGTCGACATCTATATCGGATGATGAATTATTAGCATTATCTGAGAGTCCATCTCAAATGATAAGATTAATGACTTTTTCTTTTGTAACTTCCTATGGACCCAGTCTGGATAGAATTGATATCTATGGAAGTTCAAATACTCCACTCTTGGCACTTGATGAACAAACAGGAGCATGTAAAGAAAGAGCTTCTGTAGCAGCTGCTATTGCAAAAAGTAATAACACACCTTATAGAATAGTGGGAAGCTTTAATTTAGCTCCTGATAAAGAAATGAGAATAGATGAACTTGCTGAACATCTGAGCCAATACAATGGAGATCTCCGAAGAACTATGAGTAAGGAAGCACAAAAAGCTAGATATCCTTTCTGGTGGTCAGGTCCCTGGTTATCAGAAAGCCAATCTTTAGGACAATGGACAAATATACCACTTGAAGAAGACTTATATCGATTTTTTTATCCTCATTTTTGGATTGAAGTAGAAGAAAATGAACAATGGGTACCAATTGATACTCTAGGTTGGAATCCAATATCTTTCCCACTTTTTAAAGATGGAGTTGAACAAAGATTTATATGTAAAGAGGTAGACATGTCAAAATTGAAACCCAAATAAATTTATTTGGTAATATTATTCCTATCTCCTAATCTTATACCCAATCTTAAACAAATAAACAGTAAAGAAAAAGAAAGATACAGCTAAAATAATTATTAAAGGTAATCCTAAGGCTAAATTAGATTCTGAAATTCCTAACATGCTATACCTTAAAGCATCAACCATGTAAAATATTGGATTCATTTTAGTTACTATTTGCAAACTTTCAGGTACCAAACTTATTGAATGGAAAACACCACCTAAAAAGACTAATGGGGTTATGATAAAGGTTGACCAGATGTTTAGCTGATCCCAATCTTCTGCCCACAATCCGGTAATTAAGCCTAAAGAGGAAAAAATCAAAGAAACTATTATCATTAATGAAATAAATAATATTGGATTAAAAATACTTCCACTATAGAAAAACAATGAAATTAAATAAACAACTGTTCCGATAATTAAGCCTCTAACTATCCCACCTAAAATAAAAGCACCAACCATCTCTATGTAAGATAATGGGCTTACAAGTATACCTTCAATGAAATTGAGCCATTTCATCATGAAAATAGAAGTGGAGTTATTTGCGTAAGTGCTGGTAATAAGGCCCATCATCAATAACCCTGGGATAATAAACTCCAAATAAGTTATACCATTTATATCTGGCAAGATCCTCCCTATGGCAAAGCCAAAAACAAAAAGATAAAGCAATGTAGTAATAGCTGTAGGTAAAATAGTTTGTGACCATACCTTCAAAAATCTTGAAATTTCCCTTTTTGTTAATGTATAAAAACCAATCCAGTTAACCATTTTTCACCATATTAATAAAAATATCTTCCAAACTGCTACTTTCTATGTTGATGTCTACAATTTCAATTTCATTTTTTTTAATAGAATTTAATATCTCATTTATTTTAGTTTTATCTTCGAAGAAAATTAAATTATTTCCATCAATTTTGTAATTATATTTTTTAATATTCTTTGGAATTGTTTTTAATTTATCTTTTAACTCTATTGCGATCTGTGATTTTGCAAACCTTTTCATCAATTTTTTCTTGTCATCTATCTCAAGGATTTTGCCCTTATGCAAGATACAAACCCTATCACATAGCTTTTCTGCTTCCTCTATATAATGTGTTGTTAAAAAAATTGTAGTGCCTTCTTTGTTAAGTTTTTTTAAAAAATCCCAAAGATAATGCCTAAGCTCAACATCAACTCCTGCTGTTGGTTCATCCAAAATCAATATTTTTGGTTTATGTATTAATGCACGGGCTATTGTCAAACGCCTTTTTAAACCACCTGATAAAGCCCTTATGCTAGCATTTCTCTTTTCATAAATCCCAAATAATTTCATAAGCTCTTTAGCCCTTTTTGTGCATATAGCTTTGGGTATTCCGTAATAACCACATTGATAAACTAAGATTTGTTGCACATTTAGAAAAGGGTCAAAATTAAATTCTTGCGGGGATAAACCAATATAAGATCTTGCTTTCCTATAATCTTTCACAACATCACTGCCAAAAACTTCTATTTTACCAGAATTAAAGTTAGCAATACCCGTTATTGCATTAATAGTACTTGTCTTACCAGCACCATTCGGCCCTAAAAAACCAAAGAATTCTCCTTGCTTTATATCAAAGCTTATATTATTCACTGCTTCTGTACCATCATAATTCTTTACTAAATTTTTTATTGAAATTGCTATATTGTTCATAGGTTTAGAAGAATTTGGTGATTTAAAAAGTTAATCTTTAATTCAAACCAAACTCTTACTCAACCCTAATACACATGGTGTAACACTATTAACTTTGCAGAAATTCTCCCTTATTTTATCAGCTGACTGCACACCACCAAACTTGATTTTGTTATTAATCAAAAACGCTGGAAATGTATTTATTCCTAATTCTTTGACAATTTCAGAATCTTCATTGTGCTTAGTAAAATTAACATTTCCTTTAAATACCTCCAAAAACTTTTCTAGATTTTCTTCTGCATCTAAACTTGCAGTCTGATTAAATTTAACAAATAAATCAAGCTTGTTTGGTATTTCTTCCCTCTCCAAATAATAATTTGAATTAGCTACATTGTTCTTCATCACAAAACTTCCTCTTGCTTCATTAAAAGAACTTGAAAATTTATTATAATTGTATGATTCTTTAAAGCTCGAATTAAATATATAAGCAGGCAATGCGGTAATAAGAAACTTTTCCTTAATTTCTTTGCCTTCTTTTGATTCAAAATCTATATTTTCAACATTTATATTGGGATAAAAACTCTTAAGTATGGATAAAACTCTTGCAGTTCCACAGTTAAAGCAATTATCGCTATTTAAGACTGTTAGCTGGATCTTCACATCTTGAATATACTCACATTCTGCATCTTCCTGTCCAGGATTGTTGCATATTCCTATACTTCCTTCTTTTTTACATTCATTATCAGAACTGCAAGCTATCAAATTAACAACATTCCCTGTAGGTATATTTGTAGGAGTATTCCGTATTATAAGATCATTTGGTCCAGAATAATAGAAATACCATGAGCCAACAACTAAAATTAGAATAATTGCAACATAAGCAAACAATTTTTTATTATATAAAAAGTGTGAAATACTTTCTATGCTCGAAAAAAATTTATTTTTTTCATTGATTTTTATTTCTTCATCAACAATACCTTCTTCTTTTATTGGTTCTTCTTCCTTGACTTCTTCTTCTGGTTTTTCTTCTTCAGCTTTTATTTCTTCTTTTTCCTCTTCTTTTTTGATGTCTTCTGCAAGCTTTTCTTCTGTAACCTTTATATCTTCTTCTACCTTTTTTTCCTCAACTGGCTTAACTTCTTCTGGTTTTACCTCTTCAGCTTTTACCTCGTCTTTTTCTTCCTTTACTTCTACAGGTTTTTCTTCAGTAATAGTTTCCTCTGGCTTATCCTCTGCTTCTTTAACCTCATCTAATGTTTTTTGTTCTTCTGGTTTTTCCTCTGCTTTTAGTTCTTCTACTTGTTTTTCTTCTGTTACAGGTTCTTTTTTTCTAAATATGTTTTTTAGCCAACTGAAATCTAAAGTAATTGTGTCCTTTTCTATTTCTTCAAAATCTTTTGATTTTGAAGTAGGAAAACCACGATAAGTGGTACCAGAAATCTCTGATTTCTGAGTATCTTTGATTTTCTGTTCTTCTTCTGTTAATTCTTCCTTCTTAGGTTCTTCCTGCTTTTCCTCCTCCTCTTTTTTTACCGATTCTTTGACTTCTTCTTCCTTAATTGGTTCTTTTCGCTCTACTTGCTCTGTTTTTAATTCTTTGATTTCTATTTTTTGTTCTTCCTTTTTGTCTTCAGGTTTTGGTTCTTCTTTAATTTCTTTTTCCTCAACATCTTTTTTTTCTTCTGAAGCATCTAATCCCTTTAATTTTGAATCAACTCTTGCCTTTGCTGTTTCATATTCCTCTTCTGTTATCACCTTTAGATCCAAACTTTCCTCTAAAAGCTTTAACTCCTCTTCTAATTTCTCTTTTTCTGTCAGCATTTATCCACCTGTAAGGACTTTTAGTATAGCCTTAAACTCATCCCGCTCTTCCAAACCAAATTTCCCAATTTTTTTGTATTTACAGCCAAGAACAACAGCAGGAACAAGCTTATTAGGGCTATACTTCTTAAAAATCTCTACTTCCTCCTTAGGAATACCTTTTTCTTTTTCCAATGTTAATAAATCATCACCAGTATCAAGGCTCCAATGCATTGCTCCTATTTTTCCATCTTTAACTAAACCATTAACCAGAGCTTCAAAAACCTGATCACTTTCTTCACATATACTGCATGATCTTGTTGTATATAGCCTTATTATAGGTTTGTCTTCATCACAAATCTCATCACCTGTTGCTTCAAAGCTTCTTAACACAAGTTTTTCAATGTTTTCAGGAAATATTTTAATATCAGAACTATCTATTAAATTATCTACATACTCTTGCATACTTGTTCCATCATCAGGAACTGTTTCATCTCCGATAAAAATATTTTCCTTCTCCAGAAGTTTATTTATAAAAGCTCTTGTTTCGAATGACTTTTTTATATCTTCAATCGTAAGGCTTCTGGAACTTAAATGCTTTTCAAATTCATCTAGAGTTAACCCATTCTCAATTATAAAAAGCCCTAAAAGCTTTTCAACATCATCTCCTTTTACCTTGATATTCTGTTTTTTTGCTTGCTGCACCAGAACTTCCTGCGGAAGCAAGGACAGCATCAGAAAATCTTGTTTTGTAATAATATCTCTATACTCAGGAAGAATAGATACTTTATACCACCAATCCAGCTCATCTCTTGTTATTTCATTCCCATTTACAGAAGCAATTATATCTTCATCAGAAGTTTTAATATTTAAAAAATAAAACAAGTATGCAACTACTGCAATAAAAATAAGGAAAATACCCAATATTATTGCGTTTTCTTTCTTTTCATTCTTTCTAGAATTTTTTGGGGTTTTTTTTCTTTTTTTAGCCAAACTACATCACCACTATAAGACATCTCTATCTACCCCTCTTTTTATTAATAATTTAGAAGATAATTAAAAAGCTTTCGGATTTTTCAGTTAAATTTATTATACCTAACTAAAATTATCAAAAATATGCCTTATTTCCTAGATTTAGTAAAAAAATTAGAAAACAAGAGTAATGAAGAAAGAAAAAATATAATAATTAAAATTCTTAAAAATAAAAAAATAAAATATAAATTAGAAGACTACAGCTACTTTGGAACAAAAGGAGTTAATATTATTGTAGAGTTTGGTAAAGGAAATAAATATTCTATTGCTTCTGCTCATTATGATGTTGTGCTAGGAAGTCCTGGAGCTAATGACGATGCTTCTGCTATTTCTGTACTATTCAAATTAATAGAAAATTTAAGAAAAATAAAACTAAAAAATAAGATAAAAATAATTTTCTTTGGTGATGAGGAAATTGGCAGATTTGGTTCTTTATCTTATATCAAAAAACATAGCTTAAGGGATTTAATTGGGGTTTACCATATGGAACTTGTAGGTATGGGGGATTCAATAGGATTATGGCCAGTAACAAAATTTAATGAAAATTCATATATTATTGAAAATATTGAAAAAGTATTGGAAAAGGAAAATATTTATTGGGAAATAATTGGTAATTTACCTGCTTTTTATGGGGATGATTTAAGTTTTAGAGAGCATAGATTTAAACATGCTATCTGTATATCTGTCACTTATAAGAAAGACAAAGAAAAAATTAAAAGATTTGTTAAAAGTTCTATCCCATCACTTATTTTTAAATATCATCTTGGCTTAGTCCCAAAAATGTTTAAACTTTACCATTCAAAAAACGACAAGAGTATTTATTTGAATGAAAATGCAATGGGAATGACTGCTGATGTTTTGACAGAAAGTTTAATAAATCTTGATAAAAAGTTTTGATTGAAAATGAAATCTTTAACAGAACATCTATGGTTTAATACAAAAAACAGGATTGATTTTATTAACATAACAGACAAAGTTCAGGATTTAATTAAAAAATCAGGTGTTAAAGAGGGTATTGTTTTAGTTAATGCAATGCACATAACTGCTTCTGTATACATAAATGACGCTGAAAGTGGTTTAATCAATGATTATCAAAAATGGTTAAAGGAATTAGTTCCAATGGATAAAAATTATGAACATAATCTTACTGGAGAAGACAATGCATACGCACATTTAATGAGAACAATAATGGGCAGAGAAGTAGTTTGCGCAATCAGCAATGGAAAATTAGATTTTGGACCATGGGAACAAATTTATTATGCAGAATTTGACGGTCAAAGAAAGAAAAGGGTTATGGTTAAGATTATTGGGGAATAACTACATAATATAATTCGTATTATCCCTATCAATTCCAGAAACAAACTCTATGCTCATATCTTCTGGAGGTTCAAAATTACCTCCAAAAGTTAGGTTAGGGAGAAATTTTTCTAAATTTAGCGCAATCTGTGTAGCTAAATGATTTTTTCCAAAAAATTTTTGGGTTATTTTATATGCAAGTGCTCTTACCTCATCTTCTTCTGTAATTCCCAGGCTGTGTATGTACTCATGCAATAAAACATGGAAAATGTAAGGATTGTACAGATTAGGGTCTTTTTGCTTAATTTTACTCAATGGCCTTTTATTAATAACGATAGTATTTGCATCAAAAGAATAAAATGCACCTAAGAAAGCATTTCCATATGCCCCTAAATCACTCAACCCAAGAAGCAATCCTGCTTGATCAGCATTAAGATAATTTTTAACTGTTCTCTTTACCAAATCAAATATATCAGCAAAGCCTTTTGCCTTTTCAAGAGATTTTTTGTAATCCACAACTCAATAAATTGTTTAATAGTATTTAAATGTTGTCTTTAATAATATTGTTTTAATCCAATGACATTAATTTTAGGACAATTTTCAATCCGTCGCTTCGCGACAAATATTACACTCGGCGAAAATTTTTTCTGCCAATAAAATTTTCGCCTCGAATCACTTGAAAATTATAAATTTTCAAGTTCCTGAAAATCGTAGATTTTCATGATATTCAATGAATAGATAGGCGAGGGCTCGTGATATGGCAGAGAAGCGAGCCCGAGCACTATATTTCGCCGAAGGCGGATTGAATAATTAAAAATAAATTTTAATTATTACTTGTCCAATTACTTATATCACTAACTATTTTTAAAAAAGTTTAAATATTTCTTTCATTATCAACACTTTAAAACAACAAAATTCCATTTATCTAAGATAAGTTGTTTAGATACTACTAACATATGCAATTGGAATTTTGTGTGCTCGAAAACCACCATATTAAATGGAATTTTGAGCATCAAAAACCACTGAATGTGATGTTAATGAAATCATGCTACAAATATTTGATGGGTGGTTTTTGACATGGTAATAAAGAAAATAAGAGAGATCCTAGAAAAAAGAAAACTGAAAAAAATAGAAGAAGACATTGAACAAAATAAACTTGAAAGCTACAGAGAAAATGAGCAATTGCAAAAAGCAGAGCAAATAAAAAAAGAGGCAGACAGGTTAGCGCATCTAAAGCAATACAAGACTGCTATTGATGAGTACAACAAAGCATTGGAAATCTACCCATTTAGTAAAGAAGAACAATTATTCAAGAAACCTGCTGAATTTTTCTTTAAAGTCTATTTTAACATAGCAGCATCCTATTCTTTTCTAAATAAATTCAATGAATCAATAGAATTTTTTAATAAAGCTTTGAAAATAGAAAATATTGATGATGAAAACAAAGTTAAGGCTTTGATGAGCAAAGGAAATTGCTTTTACAAAATTAAACAGCTTCTAAAGGAGGATCACGATGAAGGTACATACTCAATAAGGATGGAATCAGAATTTGATGTTGATGAAGAAACATTAGAAATCTTCAAAAAACTTGATGAAAAAGAAAATTTGCTGAAATTGGCTCATGAGTGCTTTACACAGACCACTGTCCTAGACAAAAATGATGCAGACGCATGGTATAAAAAAGGCCATATAGAATTTTTATTAGGGCAAGTAAAAGATGCAATGTTTTCATTTGACAATGTATTGATGATAAAAAAAGACTATGAGAATAAAGAAAATATAGAATTATTTGATGATATAAAGATGGAAAAGGGAATTAAAGCTAAATATCCCAAAAGCCTTGAAACAGAAATGAAATTTAAGACGAAAACAGGTCATTATGTAAGAAATAAAGCAGAAAAGATGATTGCAAACTTTATTTTCGATAACAACTTAATGTTCCAATACAACATGGCTGTTTCATGGGCTGACAAGGATGATTTCAAAGCAAACTTTTTTATTCCAAAACTTGATTTATATATAGAGCATTTTAAGTTTAATAATATCAAAAACTATGAAAAGTTAATGAAATCTAAAATCAAGGAATATGAAAAGAACAAGAAGAAGCTCATTTACACAACTTCTGAAGATGAAATGAATATAGAAGAAGCTTTAAAAATCAAGTTAAAACCATATATTATATTGTAAAATGGTATATTTCGGATTTTGGTTTTTTCCTTTATGGATAATAATTTTTATATTTTTATTTATAATATTTTTATTTATTTTTTGGCTCTGGGCAATTTTTAGTTGCTTAACATCTAGATTAACTATTCCTCAAAAACTTTTTTGGATTATTATTATATTGATTTTTAATTTAATCGGAGCTTTGTTTTATTTTATATTTTCAAAATCAATGGGTGATAAAATAATGAAATCGAAAGAAATTAAGGGAAAAAGGCTTTTAAGAAGCAAAAATAACAGGATGATAGCTGGTGTTTGCGCAGGTATAGGAGATTATTTAGGCGTTGACCCTACTGTAATTAGATTGGTATGGGTTTTATTCACGTTCTTTAGCATGGGTGCAGGAGTTTTGGCTTATATAATTGCTTGGGTTATTGTTCCGGAAGGGAAGTAATTTTTAAAATTGGTTTGTAACATATATCCCTCAATAATTTTACATAAGTGTTATATTAAGACCTAGTTTGAATTTCCTTGGGACCCAACAAAGTGATTATTGTAACAAGAAAGAGCTATTCTTTGTATATCTGCTGTGGTCAAATCTGCCATCATCATAGTAATCAATAAATTTCTATTAGGATCTCCGGGATTTGTCCCAGTATAATCCATAGCAGGATTATTTTTGAAGGCATCCCTATTTAGATCTATATCTCTTCCAAAACAATCCAAAATATCAATACCTGCATTTCTATATCTGGGCGAATCCGAATATGTATATCCTATTGCAGCATCAAGTTGCTGGTGACCCTGAATACTAGAACCTTCAGGTAAATCAGGTATCTTAATCATTTGATTTAAAATTGCTCTAAGTTCTCTATCTGAACTACTTAATCCATCACCATCACCCAGATGGCTTCCTTCATGGTCCTCAGTGGTAGCAATTAAACCAGCAACATATTTTTCTTTGAAATCTTCTTTTCCAGAAGATGACTCATACAAATCTTGCCATTCCTTTATCTGCAATAAATCAGACAAACTATCATAAAATTCCCGTAAATTATGTCCTCTTGCGAAGCTTTTAATATGATCTTTCAATTGTATTTTGTAACTATCAATATCTTCCGCAGAACTATACATTTCCCATTTAGAATCTGCCCTGTCTTCGAAGGAGCTTCTATTGATATATATTGAACCATCTAGAAGAACCCCGCTAAAATCAAAAGTACCCTTAGTCAAGAAAGCTTTTCTTTCAGCATACGATTTAATAACACTTTCTCCTACAGTAACTACAGGTATACTTATGCTGCCTTTATCTGTTTCGAAAGTTTTTATTTCCCTGCCTAATTCGTATCTTGCAAGAAAATCTTGTATATTAGTTCCATCTGGAAGGGTTAATTCATCCATTACCATAACTATTCCTTTTCCTGCGAGATATTGCTTGAACTGGTTATTACTACCCTTAAAATCATTAGGTTCTGAATTAATAACTCCTATGTCATTAAGTTGTTTGTACATATCCTGGAAAATGGGATCACAATCCACAGTTCCTTGATTAGTTTGAAAATATGAAGTAATATTCTCATCACATTGGTTAATATGTTGATTAGTGGTAGATATAGCTCGTTCCAAATCACTCTCAGAAGAACCCCCTCCGGGTAGAGCAATTGCAGCATAAACACCAGCAGCTAAAGCTAACCCTGCTACAGGTAAGACTATTTTATACAAATTTTGTCTCCAAAATCCTTTAGATTCTTTTGGTTTTGGTCTATTCTTTCTTGCTAGTTTTTTACGATTACTCATAAACCCACCTTATTATGACTATTATATAGGAAGTAGTGTATAAATCTTTCTATATTGTAACTATTAGATAGTAATAGTATTTAGACCATATAAACCTCATCCTCTTAAATAAAGGGCTTTCTAAGGGTAATAATTTATTACAAAGTTTCAATTAAAAAGCTACGGCAGTAACGCATACGGTGGCTTAAAAACTTTCCTTCGCAGGCTGTCTTACGATTCTAAAAAATAAGAGTTATAATCAATCCCAAAAGATATTTTTTTAATAATTTCTCCTAAACTCCAACCAACTTTCTTTAACTTGTTATGTATTTTCTTTAAATTA
>JADFLA010000033.1 GCA_022564635.1 Nanobdellota archaeon
GGCACACGCCCAGCCGGAATCTGCAAAAAAATGTTGCTTTCCAGTGGAAATCTGAAGGGCGTTCAAGGTACACTTATCGCGTGAGGTGGGCTGTCGGGCAGCGCCGGACGGCTACGATCTTTTACAATTTGGCTGGTCAACGATGAGAAAGGTGACGGGATGAATCCAGCTCTCATGGTGGAAATGGAAACGAACGGAGGGACCGACGTCGATCCGATTGAGGAAATTCGTCTGCGGACTTGGGCCCGGAAGAATTACGCGCCTCCGACGGAGCGCGAAGAGAACTGGCACCCGATCATCCTCGATGAAATGGGCCGCAAGGACCAGGAAGCCCGTTGATCCCTTTGCCGTTCCGGTAGTCCACCGGTTCCCCGTTGAACAGTCGCTGATTGGTGGAATGTCAAAACGCCCGAGCCAGTTTGGCTCGGGCGTTTTTTTCGAAGATAGTTCGGAATAGATGTGCATTTATTCTCGTGGCATGGATTCCTATCCAGTCTAAGTCGTCTTTTGAGACTTCTCCAAGAGTTTTTGCGGCTTGTTGATATTTTCTACAGGTTTTTCCTCCGCCGCAGATGATTATGAATTTCTTTCCTAGGTCTATATAATTTTCAATTAGGGTTTTGAAATCTTTGAGCCAAGAAGTATTTATTTCATCGGGAACAATTAGAGAGCCGCCAACAGAAATGGCTATTAAGTCTTCTTTCTGAGTCATTTTAATTAAAAAGACTTTGTTTTGTATTTAAAGTTTTGGTAAGTTAATTTTATAAATTGATTATTTCTAGGTTTGTTTATGAAAACACGTTCAGATGCTAAGCAGCTTTTAGAAGAATGGGTTCAATCAGAATCGCTTAGAAGGCATTGTCTTAGTGTCGCTATATCGATGGAAGCTTATGCTAGGAAATATGTTGAAGATGGTAAGCTAGGAAATAGCCCAACTCGAACTTTGAGTTCTGATAGTAGTTTGCCCACTCGCTCATCCGCAGAAATTGTGAACTCAAAATCCTCGCCCACCCCCAAAATATTAATGATAATAACAAGTCGTCTCATAGCAGTTTAGATAATAATTCTGGGTGTGGGGATAGCAATGATAATCAGGCAATTATAAACAAATATTGGATTTGCGGTTTGTTACACGATTTTGATTGGGAGCACTTTCCAACGTTAGAGGAACACCCGATTAAAGGATGTGAAGAATTAAGAAAGAGGGGTTATGGTGAGGATATTGTCGAGGCCATTTTAGGACATAATAAGGCGACTGGAATTCCTAGAAGAAGTTTAATGGCTAAAACTCTTTTTGCAGTTGATGAACTTTCTGGTTTGGTCGTAGCGTTAGGAAGAGTTAGGCCAGGCAACTTTGAAGGTATGACAGCAAAATCAGTGAGAAAAGCTATGAAGAAAAAGGATTTTGCTGCAGCGATAAGTAGGGATGATATTAAGCAAGGAATGGAAGAACTTGGTTTGAAAGAAGATGATGATGAGGGAAGGAACGCTCATTTTGAGTTAATTATAGGTGCTTTGTCTGGAATTAAAAAAAAGCTAGGATTCTGAAATTGTCCGGACTTTTTTGATTAATCGTTGAATCATAACATATATAAAGTATTACAATATTACTGTATTCTAGTAATACTATAGGAATATGGTTGAATGGTAAAAATGGCTAAAAAAGTTGCTAGAGACATAAAAATAGTCAATATAGTAGTATCTACTTCTTTAGAGCACGATATACCGCTAGAAAAGATGGCTGCTACATTAAGCAATACTGAATATAATCCAGAGCAGTTTCCTGGTCTTGTTATTAGGATAAAAGACCCTAAAACATCTGCTTTAATCTTTAGTTCTGGTAAAGTAGTCTGTACGGGCGCAAGAACAATAGAAAAAGTCCAGGAAAGCATAAAAAAGATAATTAAAAGCCTACTAAAGATTGGTATCAAGATTAAAATAAAGCCGGAGATTAAAATCCAGAATATTGTTGCTTCTGGCAGCGTTAAGATGGATTTAAACCTTAATGAGCTCGCAACACAGCTTCAAAACGTTGAGTACGAGCCAGAACAGTTTCCGGGCTTAGTATATAAATTAGATAAGACAAAAACTAATCCGAAGGCAACCTTTCTGTTGTTCAGTAATGGAAAGATTGTCTGTACAGGAACAAAAAGTGAGGAAGAGGTGCATTCGGCATTAGATAAACTAATAGAGAATCTCAAGAAAGCCAAGGGCGCCAAGGAAAAAACCAAAACATAATTTTTTTTCTTTTTACCTCTACTTGAGCACTGGACATTCACGCGTAAGATATTTAAATCAAAAAGGGTGTATAGTATTCATGCAAGAATTAGTTAAAATAGACGCGTCAGAGCAAATAAAGAGGTTTCAGGATTTTCTAGAGTCTTATTGCTATCCGCAAATAATTGATAATTTAAGAAAGGACCACAAATTTGTTATCGTGGATTTTGCAGAGCTTTCTGAGTTTGATCTTGATCTGGCTAATGAATTGTTGGAAGCCCCAGAAGATACTATAAAAGCTGCAGAGCTAGCTGTTGAGCAATTTGACTTGGAGAATATAAAAGGATTTAAGGTGCGTTTTAATAATTTGCCAGAAAATCAAACAATTATGATAAGGAACATAAGAAGCGATCATATTGGCAAATTTATGTATGTAGGGGGCGTCGTCAGACAGAAATCTGATGTAAGACCAAGGGTTACTGCTGCAAAATTTGAATGTCCTGTATGTGGTAATATTATCAATGTGTTGCAGTTAAATGGCAGCTTTAAAGAACCTTCAAAATGTGGTTGTGGAAGAAAAGGTAAGTTCATGATGCTTAGCAAAGAGCTTGTTGATGCGCAAGGGATTGTTCTTGAAGAGGTCCCTGAAAATCTTGAAGGTGGTGAACAACCAAAAAGGATAAATATATTTCTCAAAGACGATTTAGTTAGTCCATTAAGTGAGAGAAAAACAAATCCGGGCAGCAAGATTAGTATTACGGGGATAATAAAAGAGGTCCCGATTATATTAAAAACGGGTTCCAAATCTACAACTTTTGACCTCATGATAGAAGCTAACTACATCGAGTCAGTTGAAGAAACTTTTTATGAGGTTGAAATTTCGGAGGAGGAGGAACAAAAAATAGTTGAGCTTTCCCAAGATCCTGAGCTATTTTCAAAATTAGTTGATTCTACCGCACCTTCTATTTATGGTTATGATAAAGTAAAAGAAGCGCTGTTATTACAGCTTGCAGGTGGTGTGAGAAAGGTTAGAAGAGACAAGGTTATCAGTAGAGGGGATGTGCATGTTTTACTTGTAGGTGACCCGGGCAGCGGAAAAAGTGCCATATTAAAAAGGATTACTACTATAGCACCTAAAGGAAGGTATGTAGCTGGCAGGGGTGTAAGTGGTGCAGGCCTTACCGCGGCAGTTGTCCGCGATGAATTTTTGAAAGGATGGTCTCTAGAAGCTGGTGCTTTAGTTTTAGCATCCAATGGGATTTGTTGTATTGATGAGATGGATAAGATGTCTCCTGAAGACAGGGACGCTATGCATGAGGCACTCGAACAACAGACTGTAAGCATTTCAAAAGCAAACATACAGGCTACTTTAATTTCAAGAACGACTGTACTCGCAGCAGCTAACCCAAAATTCGGAAGGTTTGACCCATATGGAATAATTGCAGAGCAGATAGATTTGCCTCCTGCCTTGATTAACAGATTTGACCTTATCTTCATATTTAAGGACATACCAGATGAAACTAAAGATGAGAAGATGGCAAGCCATATATTGAAACTGCATCAAGAACCAGACCTTTACGAACCGGAAATACCAACAGAGTTTTTAAGAAAGTATATTGCTTACGCAAAACAGAGAGTTATTCCTCAAATCACAGATTCGGCTCTAAATGAAATAAAGGATTTCTACCTCAAAATGCGTGCTAGTGGTGGGGTAGAAGAAGGAATCAAAGCAATACCTATATCGGCAAGACAACTAGAAGCTTTGGTAAGACTCACAGAAGCATCTGCAAAATTAAGGCTGAGTGACAAAGCTACTAAAAATGACGCAAAAAGGGCCATTGAACTTGTACAATATTGCTTAATGCAGGTTGGCTTCGACAAAGAAACCGGACAGATAGATATTGACCGCATTGCAACTGGAATTTCTGCATCCCAAAGAAGCCATATAAGCCAGATAAAGGAGATTATCAGTGACCTTGAAAGTAAAGTTGGAAAAACCATTCCCATTGATGATATAATTGAAGAAGCAAAAGATAAAGGTATTGCTGAGGAAAAGGTTGAAGAAGTTCTGGAGAAATTAAAGAGAGTTGGGGAAATCTATGAACCACGCAATGGATTCCTCAGCAAGATATAGTGTTCCTAGTAAAAAAGGGTGATAGAATGAATTTTCCAACACTTGAGCAAGTAAGAAAACTAAGGTCTCATACAAAAAAAGAAGAAATATTACATAACTATCCACTAACAGAAGAAGAGATATCTAAAATACGTTCTTACAATCCAAATTCTGAAAACTATAAACCTATAGAGGACATCGATACAAAACAATCTTTTCAGAAGATTCTTAATCATTTTGATTCCATATTTGGCTCTTTCTATAGACCTGATAAAGACAATTTCTTATTTCGTGGGAGATTAGAATATATTGGAAAAATTACTGATCCAAATACAGGAGAAGATCAAATTACGATGATTCTTTCTGATCCAAAAACCTTATACAGTAAGAGGGATACTCCTCCCTTAAAGATAAGAGTTCCTGACAATCCAAATTTGTATTCTGGGGTCTATGCTCAAATCAAAGTAAAGCAGGGGGTGATTGGTAAAGAAGAAACGATATTTGTTGAACAGAAAGATATTGATTATTTTGATTTTACTCCTGCAATGCCCCACGTATTCATGGATTACAGTAAATTCACAAGCCTTTTTAATTTGGACTATGGTTTTGATATGCCCATTATATCACAAAGACTTAGAAGAAATCTTGAACTTAATAATATCGACCTGATGTTAATTAATAAAGTTGCAGGTGAAAACTTCAAGAGTGATGTTAAAGGAGGAGTTAGTGGAAATATAATCAAAACGACCCATGATCAGGGTACATACGAATTAGAAGTTCTAGATAATTTTTTGGACAAGGTAACGATAAACAATAATACCAGTACAGTTTTCAATACCAATACAGTTGATGGTGGAGATTTAGTTAATTTCTTCAATAAAGTGGACAACAAATTAAGAAAACTATCTACAACTCAATATAAAAATTACTATGGTGGGAATGTTGGCTTTAGCATACAGAAAATATCTATAAAAGATGAAAACGAATTATTAGATAGGCTAAAGAGGACGTGTGTTGATTATATCAACCCAATTAAAAATATAAAAACCAAACATAAGTCTGTAGTTGATAGAATATTAAAACGTAACCCCTCCTATTATTATGGCTCTAAAATTTTGCTTCTAGAAACACAATTACTACCAATAAAAACAAATATTTCGGATATAGGAATACACAATCCAAAGGTATTAAGGATGGCTTCTATGCTTAAAAAATTTACAAAATATATTTATGAATTGGGTACAGATGAAATTTTAAAAGGTGTTAGCATTTCAAAAAATGATATCAACTTGGCAAAATCTTTCTTAGAAAATAATAAAAAAGAGATGGAAGATTTTATAATAAAAAGTTATTAACAATAAAAAATCCATTATAACCGACAAAGGACATATAGTCCAAAAAATATATAAATCTGATAATTCTCCATAATATTGATAGGGGGTGCTAATCCATTGCCAGAAACAGAGCAAGTATTTCAGAAAAGGCAAACTGCATATAAAATAAGAATAAAAGATATACTTGATTCTAGATATGTAAAAACAGAGGGCTTTAATCCAAATTACCTTGAACTACGTAGCAAGGAAGTATCAAGAATTAATGTTATTGGGGTTGTAGTTCAAAAATCGGGAATAAATAATTATAAGTCTTTAACTATAGATGATGGAACTGGAAAAATCTCATCTAGAGTTTTTGAAGATAATATATTATTAAACAAAATAGATATAGGGAATATTGTTATTATAATTGGTAGACCGAGGGAATTCTCTTCAGAAAAGTATATACTCATTGAGATAATAAAGAAAATTGATCCTTCTTGGGCAAAAGTGAGAAAACTAGAATTGGGAAAAATAGGAAATGATAATAATTTTTCAAATAATAATTCCGTTGAAGAAGAAGCTATTCTAAGTCCTACAAACGAAATTGTTAAATTGATCAAGGAATTGGATAAGGGAGAGGGTGTTTCTATTGAAGATGTCTTATCAAAAAATATTAAAGGTATGGACAAAATAATCGATGTACTTCTGAAAGAAGGTGATATTTTTGAAGTTAAGCCGGGTAAATTAAAGGTGTTAGAATAATATTGGCGTTATATAAACTTCTAAAAATGCTGCAACCAGCAAAAAGGCTATCGATATGACAAGAAGCTCCGATACATCAAAAATTATATGTGAAAACTTTTCGTCTTTGTAATGTTTCTTTATTATAGCTACAGATATTATTCCTCCTGCTAAGCCACCGACAAAATATCCGAGTATTTCTGGAATTCCGTGTAAAGCATATTTTAATAAGCTATAGGATATGACTTCAAAATAACCAAATAATCCTGATAAACCCAAAGCGGAACTTAGATTTGCTATTCCAGATCTTAATACATTCCCAATAGCCGTGCCGATTACTGATGCATTCCAAGTCAAGATAAAAATTGCACCTGCCCCATAAATAAAAGCAAATAATGTTGCAAATGCTAGGACTTTTATGTTGTTTAGAAATATCCTTGTAAAAGTAGAAAATTGTTGGTAAGCGTTACCAGATACTTGATTATTAATTGATTGTATTGTGGATGTTTGTTTGTCAAAAACTAAGTTTAATGTATCTGATGGTAAAAAAACATACCAAGTTACGAAAGATAATGTCATACCTAAAAAAAGAAACATCAAAAAAATGATTGCTTTGCTATGTTCTTTTAAAAGTGCCATCTCTTTTGGTATTGTTAAATCTTTGCTCTCTTCTAGCTTCATTGTATTATAAACAATAGGAACGCAAGCCATAACAGTTAGAAACACCATTACCAAACTTGCTTGATCCTTAAAAATCCATAAAGATAATAATATCGCAATAGAAGAATAAACATACCCTAAAAAAAACATCTCCCAAGGTTTCTTCTCAGCCTTTAAAGGGTTGAGTAAAGATTCTAATACCATGTTCTATTTTAAAAATTTTCTGTTTATATATCTTTGTAATATTTAGTGATTGGGATAAAAATCTCAATATTGGTAATTAATAATTAACTTTAAATACAAACGAAAAATACTAATTTAAATGGAAGACTACAAGAAGCTTTTAGAGGAAGCGAGAAAAAGCTTACCAGAGCACATTTTTCAGAAAGAACGGTTTGAAATACCTAAAGTAAGGGGCCATATACAGGGCAACCGTACTGTAATAAATAATTTTTTGCAGATAGCAAACGCTCTTGGGCGACAACCTGGAGACATGCTAAAGTTTGTATTAAGAGAACTGGCAACCCCTGGTGAAATAAAAAAGAGTGGAAGTGTTATAATAGGCTCAAAAGTTCCTGCGTCTAGAATTAATGAAAAGGTAAAACAATATGCTAATTCTTATGTATTTTGTTATGAGTGTGGGAAACCAGACACAAAAATAGAGAAAGAAAGCAACTTCAGCTTTTTAAAATGCACAGCATGCGGTGCAAGGCATGCAATAAAATCTAAAGTTAGGTTATAAAAAAATACGTATCGAACTTTCAGTATATATGTGAATAAAAGAGCTATATAATCTACGGTTATTCCGGGAAAATTTTCTGCTCCTTCGGTAATTACCGGTTCAAACCTCATTTCTAATTAAGTAAAAAAAATATCTACTGAATAAAATATGGAAAATGTTTTAAATAAGGAAATAGATTACTTATTTATTATGGATATCAGAGACGAAATAAATAAACTAAAAAATGAGATTATCAAGCAATGGCACGTTCTTTATACAAGAAATAGAAAATTGTCTTTTTATGTATGGGATAAAGCTTCTGAAATAAAATCTCTTGATGATAACTTGCATAGACTTATAGAATTAGATCCCCTATTAGATAATGAAATCTTAAAGAAGCTATTAATATCATTAGATCAACACTTAGAAAATAATGTTAAAGACGAAGGTAAATGGTATATTGACTTTTTTGAAGTATTTTCTTATTTTGCTTCTCATCTGGGAGTATTTATTCAAAAGCAAAATGTCAAAGTTTGGGAAAAATTTAAGTTATCGGAGTACTTCCCTAGAACGTGGAGATATTTACAAGAGTATGTTCCAGTTAGATATCTCAAATATTTAGACAAGCAAATTCCTGATGTAAAAGTTAAGATAGTGACTACTTCTCCTTTTTATCGTTTAAAAGAAGGTGACGCAGGGTGGGCTCGCCATGAAACGGGGGTTTTTAGAAAAAGTACTATTTACATTGATTTAAGTATTTATAATCCTAGGAATGTTCCAAAAAATATAGAAGAAGTAATGAAATGTATAAAGTACATTGATTTTTTGCCTCAGCATAGAACTGTATTAATCCATGAATACGAGCATAGTTTACAATTTGATAGTTTTGATAACTCATATCGAGATAATTTACCTAAAAATATTGGTGTAAGGTTCAATTTTTTTGAGTCACTTTTACATAGATTTAAGCCTTTGAGATTTGCTTATTCTAAAGTTAATAGGAGTATGGAAGAATTAGATAAAAAAGTAAAGTTAAGAGGCTATAAATTCGAGCCAATTGAATTAGAAGCAAGACTTGCTGAATTTATCTTTTTAAATACAACCGGATACAGACCTAAAGATATAGCAAAATTAGGAGATAGTGTTTTTGGAACACTACCTGGAAGAGTAGAACAATGGTTAGAGGGTGCGAAGATAAAAAAACATTATTGGGAGCTAAGATTTAACTCAGTCTCTTCAAAAGAAGAAAAAGATAAAGCGAGAAAGCAAATTATCATATGGGATAAAAGAATTATAACTGCAGAAAAGTTTTTGCATGATTATAGATACTTAATTCCGGAAGCAGAAAGAGTGGCCCAGAAAATTGTCGCCAGAAGAAAACAATTAGAGAGGAAGGGGGCTTGATTACAATTTGTTAGTGACTTTTTTCTAAATATTTCTAATTCATTAAACTAAAATTTTTACTCTTTAATCAATAAAAATCTATCCAAACCATCTTCCAAGCCCCTCTTGCTTTTCTTTTTCTTTTCCAAACAAGCTTTCCACACCCCTTTTTGTAAGCTCAAGGTTTTGTTTTAAATAAGAAGGTAGATTATATTTTTCAGCCAAAGAAATTGCCGGTTCCATATATTTTATTATAGAGCCCTCTGATATTGTAAAAATAATCTTTCCATCGCACTTTATACATTTACCAACTAATGGTGGTCTTCTATACTTTTCATTACAAGAACTGCATCTAAATTGCTGCATTGAAAACTTCCTTAAATTCCCTCTGATATCTCTAATAAGATGTTTTTCTATGACAAGCTTTGCGACATCCGATTCATCAACAGCCCTTATTTTATCTGCAAGCTCCATCTGGCCCTTAAGTTTCTCCTCCATAGAAGGTATTACCTTGTAAGCTGAGCATAATACTCCTGAATTTATATCAGAAACGTTATGTGTAAAACCAAAATCATAATATTGATTGTCTGCATCCAATCTTTTGCCAAACTGCTCTATTTCAACTTCCCGTGGCTGTTTAAATTCCATGCATGCTTCATAAAATTCCAAAGGATATCTCCAGCATACATCCAAATCAAAAGCCATATCATCTACCTCAGATGGAATTAACTTAGATGTTAAAACTAACAAAGCGTCTTGTGTAGAGCCTCTCTTACTTGGCAGATATTGTTTTGAGAAATTGAGCAAAGCGTCCATTAGTAGCATAACCGAACATTCATCTCCATCACAATCTCTCCTAGTAGCAGCATGGAGCATAGGGTGGGCAAAAAATCCTTGCGTCTTAGAAAATCCTATAATTCTACCCACAATTGCCGCAGATGTATGTGGAGCAAGAACCGCAACTAAAGTCCCTAAAAGATCTTTTTCTGATTCCATATTATAAAATTTATCCAAATTATAAAACTCTTTTAGCAAATCATCAATAAAAAAAGCAGTTTTTAGAAGAATTTTATCAGCTCCTAATTCCGGGCTTTCCTTTCCCGCAGGTAATATTAAGTCCTGGGGCATAAGCTCAAGTATTTGTTCATCATTTACAAGCTCTGCACCAAAAACATCCTTTTTATAACCAAGATCCTTTAACTTTTCCACAGATGCATTTATTTCTTTAGGCTTAAAATGTGTTAGTGGTAGCTGTGTCATATCATACCTAATTGTACCATCCTTATTAACACAAATTTCATACTTTGCCCTGTAAATACCTTTTACAAAATGCTCAGGTATATGATCTTTATTTGAGGTTCCTCTAACACCCTTTATAAGATCTGGGTATGTTTTTATATTAAGTTTTTTTAAATAAACATCAAAATAGTTTCTTATGTTTATTGTCTGCTTCAAGAAAGTAACAGCATAACCATGTTTGCATTCTTTGTTTTCTATTAAACCACAACTACTGCAATAATATCTTTTTTCCGTTTTCCTATCACAAGTTTCACATACACTAAAAATTGTCTTTTTATCACATTTTTTACAATAAAATATTGGAAATTCTGCTGTTATTTTATTACACTCAAAAGTGCTTTGGAAAGACCTTAACCTTCCTCCTTCTTCTCCTATTGGAAACAAAACATGGGGGCTTCCAGTTAATTTTCTCATTTTGGCTTTCTCTGGTCTTCCCATTCTAGCCCCTATAAAAACACCAGATTTATCTCTTATTTTTAGATTGGAAATTTTATTTACAAGAAAAAGGGAACTATTATCATTACCTTCATGATTTATTTTAATTTCATTATCCTCTGAATAATTTTTCAAATTAAATATTTCAGAAATTGTATAGGCATCATCATTTTCAATAACTATGAACTCTTTGTTTGTAACCAGATGTGGTAGCCCAATCTTATCAAGAATTAGTTTTAGCTCATCATCATACTTAATGATTATTTTTGTTACTACATCATCGCTTAATTTTACCTTTGGGTTAGAAATATGCTTCATTAAATAAAAAAATTCTTCATTTGATATAAGGTTCCAGTGATAAGTGTATTTTGGATGTAGTGGTATGTTCAATTTTCTTGATATATTAAATGCCGTTTTTGCATCTATTTTAGTGCTTAAGGGGCTCTTAATTAATCTTTCTAAGAGAGGTTTTTCAATCTCAAGCAGCAACCCTAATTTATCTAGGTCCAATGCTCCAAAAGTATCAACCGTTGCTTTTTCAAACTCTAAAATCCACCATTCTTCACAATATCCAGGAGGTAATAATTGATGACCCCTATTGTAAAAATCACCATAGCTAATTAAGATGTCTCCTAAAAATAATATTTCTTTAATTTCATCTTTTAGGTTCTTTGCAAGTTTTTCATCATCCAGTCTCAAGACGCTATCGTCTTTTAATTTCACTATAGGACCTTCTATACTATCACAAACGGTTATAGCTGTTGCCTTTCCGGGTCTTTCTATCCTGAGTTGTGTTCCAGTTGCCAAATATTTTTTCAGTACATGCATAGTGGAAGGATGTATTGATGTTGCAGAATAGCCAGAAACTCTACTTCTGCCATATCTTAGCCTAAATCCGCCAGATGCTAATGGGTGTGTCAAAATAGGTCTGCCAGCTACCAAATCTTCAATAAAAGTATACACTGGCAATATCCTATTTTTACTTGTACTATCCTTTGATTTGATCCTTTTCTGTAAGGAAATAAAATCTTCAATAAAAGACCAATGATCAAGTTCAAAATCTTTTGACCATCCAGACATAACGTTCCAAAGTTTTGATGCTTTTTGTGCCAAGCACTCACCTATAACCAAACAAACACCACTCCTAATTTGGTTTGTCTCAATTCTCTCTAAATCCTTGTAATTGGAAACTTCTATCTTTTCTGAGGGATCCCCATCAATCTGAACTGGTAAGTTTTTAACAAGAGATCTTATTTCTTTTTCGCTTGGTAAATATTGTAAATTTGTAACACGTTCATGATAATCGTAAAGCTCTGTCACCATTCTTCTTATTTCTTTTTCAGTGGCATCATACACATCATAACTCATGTTTTTCCTTATGTAGTCTGCTATAACAACAGATAGGGCTCCAGCTGTACCCCCGGCACTCCTTATAGGGCCAGAGTACATTAAACAAAAATATTCCTTTCCATCTCTCCTCCTTTTCAGCTTTAATTCTACAAAACCTTCTAATGGGCTTGACACAACACCTAAAGTCAAATAAGCTAAACCAACCCTTATGCCTGCTTCCATTGCCTTTATTTTATTTTCAAACTTGCAGAATTTCTCATGAACAATTTCTAAAGAAATATCGAGTGCGACTCTCCAGTCCAGTTTACCATATTTTTTTTCCAATCCTTGAATTCTTTTTGATAGTCCTGAATTTATTATATCCGGTATTAAAGCTCCTATTAAACCCTCTACCCTCTCAGCCATGTTTTTAGCTAATGGAATACCAACATGTTCTTCTGGGTCAAAACCTTGTTTTCTTGCTTTGTTTGCTGCCTTGTATGTTGCTGCAACATTACGCTCAATCTCTTTAAAATAATTATTAATTTCTTGTCTCATCTCTTTCTTATTCTCCAAATTTTAGTATTTTAACATGTCTTGTTTGTAAATTTACTACAGGAACTCTGCTAGGCTCAGGGTTATGGCCAACCTTTTCTTGGAATGTTGTTTTGCTTTGCCAACAGCTTCCTGAAATTAGAGTCACATTTTTGTAGTTTGCTGCTGCTGCCTTATGTATGTGGCCACTAACAAAAAAGTCAGGAACTTTGTCTATAACTAAATAATCCTTTTTCGTATCTGGAACGTATAAAGTTGATGTGTAAGAAGGTGCTAAATGCCTTTTTTGCAGCAAAAATTTCATCAAAAGGTCTGCTCTATCATATCCTCCTAAATTCCTTATAGATTCTACTTCTCTCGCATAAAAATCAAAAGAATAGCCATGATAAACCAGGATATCAAAACCCGGAAAATTAGGAGACGAATGTATATTCACCATAGACGGATTTGAAACTATGACTGCATTAGGCAGGTTATAGAGTGGTTCTGCGAAATCCTTGTAGATTGGTAATTGGGGCTCTGCAACCCTCATTGCATCATGATTCCCAGGGCACATTATCAGCTTTATATTTTCTGGTATTTTGCTGAGTAGTTCTGCGCATACCTTATATTGGTCTTTGATATCTTTTATCTCCAGTTCCTCTTCCTGATCTGGGTAAACACCACAACCATCAACTAAGTCTCCTATAAGAAAGATATATTTAACTTTTGGAGCTATTTGTCTCTGTAATTCATTACCCAGCTCGCAATTTATCCACTTCAGAAATTTATTAAAATCATCTTCCAAAAAATTCTTAGAACCTATATGTAAATCAGATAAAAAAATAGCATAAACCTCTTCATCTGACTTTTTTATTTCTTTGGTTAATGGTATATCTGGAAATAATAAATTATTTACAAATATTATATTTTCCCCATTAACTCCAATTACACCAATAACCTCATCCAGTACAACGTCCCTAGATATCCTGAACAAATCCGGTTTGTTTTTATTTACAAGTATTTTTATATATCCTGTTTTATCTTCTACAGTAAGAATACAGTTGCCATTTTTTGTATAGTGTTTATCTCTCACCATACCTATAATAGCTACCTGCTCTCTATCTTTTTTACCAATTATTCTGTTTATTGAAGTTGTATTCTGCAATTCTTGTCTTTGTTTCAGAAATTTTTCTATTGCTTGAAATCTATTGTTGAAATATTGTATGAAATCATTTGCTTCTCTTTTTTTGGGAATTTTGTCATAAGAAAAAATTATCTTAACCCTATTCTCCGATTTCTTTTTCTTCCTAATGTCATCTTCTTTCCGGTAACTTAGAATTTGATCAAACGCATTGTCATTATTTCCTTTTTTTTCTGAAATAGATTTTAGTTTTTCCAATTCTGTCCAGTTTAGTTTCTTTTCATAGCCTAAAAGCTCTTTTAACTTCTCGCTTAGAACGGTTATATCTTTAAAGCTCTTGTCTTCAAACAATTTAGAAAATTCACTCATATTTTCTTCATTTTCTAAGTGCTCCAATAAATCGTTGCTGACAAGCAACCCTTTTTTTAAAAAAAAATTAATTATATCTTTTTTCTTTGTGTCCAGTGCCTGCATTTTTATGTCAATACCAATTCCTCTTCAAGAATTTTCTTAGTTAATGGCAGAACTGATGATGGAACGGATAGAGTTATCTCTCTTGTCCTGCCGTACCTTCCCTTTGATATTGTTTTTGTGTTGATTATACCAATAAGTTCAAACTCTCCAATAATATGAGAAACCCTTCTTTGAGTCAATGGCCTTAGACCAATTTTAAAACATAATCTTTTGTAAAGCTCATAAACTTCTCCAGTATAGATTGATAAATTTTTATTCTTTGTTGACAATATAGAGAACAAAACTACCTGGAATTGTTTTGGTTGGGTCCTTACAATATCAAATATCTTTTCTCTTTCGAGTTTTTCTTCTGCCTCGTCAATATGTTCTGTCAAAACCGTTTTGCTTTTTGATCTTTCTGCTATTTCACCTGCAACCCTCAACAATTCTATTGCCTTTCTTGCATCTCCATGTTCCCTTGCCACATATGCAGCACATTTTTCAATAACCCCCTGCTCAATTACATTTTCCTTAAATGCCTTTTTTGCCCTTTCCTTTAGTATATTTTGTATTTCAAATGCGTTATAAGGTGGAAATAAAACATCTTCTTCTGATAAAGATGATTTAACCCTAACATCTATATTCTCCATAAAAGTTATATTGTTGGACACACCAACAAGAGCTATTTGAGAATTTTTTAGTTCTTCATTTATCCTGGTTAAGTTATAAAGAACGTTGTCTCCCGTCCTTTTGATTAACTGGTCTATTTCATCCAAAACAAGCAGAACAATACCCCTTTCTTGTTCAACGGCATTATAAAATATCTTATACACTTCATCAGTAGGCAGTCCTGTTGGAGGTATGGATTTGCCAAAAAAACTCGCTAACTGCGCTATTAACCTATATTCTGTATCCGCCACTTTTTTTAATTTACAATTTATATACACAATCTTTAATGGTATTTTTTTGTTTTTGGATACTTCTTCCATATTATCTATGATGTGTTTAACCACGAGGGTCTTTCCAGAGCCCGTACTTCCATAAATAAAGAGGTTAGAGGGCTTTTCCCGCTTTAACAGTGGGGCTAAGATAGCTGCAATCTTATTTACTTCTATATCCCTATAGTATACGGTCTCAGGTATATAAGAAGCCAATAAAACACTCTTATCAACAAACAAAGACTCTTTATATAAGAACTCCTCAAAAAACACGGTAAGACTCTTTTTTAACATATAATTTCCATTGGAAATATACCTATTTAAGTTTTTTTATGTTCTAACATACAGTTCAGTTTCCTATGGAAATATAAATATAATAAATATAAATATAATAGATATAAATATACTCTTAATTATTTTCTATATAGAAAAGATATAATTATAAGAATGGGATAAACCAATAAACCTTTCCATAGGAAACCGAGGACTCAGATAGACTTTATTATTTTCATCATTTTTAAGTAATAAAAATAGTAAAGTTTAAATACCCGAGGCAAATACCATATACCATGGAACGCGAAGAAACAACAAAAAATACAAAATTGTTCGGATTAAACACATACGAAGCAAGAATTTGGACGGCTCTATTAAGCAGAGGAGTATCAACTGCCGGTGAGTTGTCTGATATAGCTAATGTACCAAGAAGTAGAAGCTATGACGTTCTAGAGTCTCTTGAAAAGAAAGGATTTGTAGTTATGAAGTTAGGAAAGCCAATAAAATATCTTGCTATTCCACCTAAAGAGGTTTTGGAAAATATAAAAAAACTGATAGAAAAGACCAAAGAAAAACGTTTGTTAGAAATTAAAAGTAATAGTTTTAGTAATTTAATAAACACCTTCCAAGAATTATATGATAGAAGCGCAGACCAAACGGAAAACATAGTTGCTATTTTAAGAGGCAGAAAAAACATTCATAAACACATTTCTTTTTTGTTTAAATACATAAAAAAAGATATATTGTTTTCAGTAGAGAACGAAAATCACGAACACCTAACTATAGATAAAATAAAAGATAAAACGAAAATAATGGCAAGGTTCCCTAAAATCGGAGCCAGAATATGTGTAGTAGATGATGACAATTCTCTTATATTTCCAATCCAAGAACAAGACGTACACCCAGATTACGATCTATGCCTATGGATTAGAGACAAACAAACAACAAAATTCTTGAGACAACTATTAAGTTCGGCGTGATTAGTTGAATTCTATAATACGAAAAGTTTTTATATAACCTTCTTTAAGATATAACATTATCAGAACAAATTACCAATATAGCAAACACAACCAATTTTGGTGCATTATTATTGTGTTTGCTTATTACGAACGGCAAACAAATGTACCCTAAGTATTTGCCGTGAGTATAATAAAAAAAAGAGGTGGTTAAGTTGCCTTTTGGCGTTCAAGAGTTTACACTAGCTATAATCGTAGGTACTTTAGCAGCAATAGTATACTCATTAAGGGTTCTAGTTCTAATGGAAAGGAGGATTGCAAGGATAGAAGGACATGTAGAAAGAGTAGTTACTAAAGTAATGAAGGAAGAAGTTAGGATTGAAAAGTCTTTAAAAAGAAAAAGAAGATAAGTTTTTATTTTCTAATAATTTCTTCAAACAACAACCCACTTTTTTTAGCGATATCTACATTAATAATATAATTCTTATCAGTTTCCTCCATATCCTCCAAAGAAACAAAATACCAATCATGATCCTTAAACTTTATAGCTATCCAGGGCTCTGCTCCAAATATATCTGAAAATTTTTTTAAAGCATCAATATTCTTTTTTTCAAAATATTTTTTGTCATCTTTTGTAACTTTACATTCTATAGCCAATCTTCTTAATTTATTACCAACTAAGAGATCCGGACTCGGGTATTTATTTGAACCCGAACCTGCTATCCTTATGCAAGCAAACCCTTTACTCCAAAACATATGTACTAATTCTCTTTCCGCGTTTATACCCTTTGATTTCAAAGACATTTTAGATTATTACAACTCAATCTTCATAAAATCCTTCGCGCATAGAACATTATTAAAATAATCTCTTGCATCTTCTTCAAGTTCATTAACATTTTTATATCTTGCACTGAAATGAGTCAAAACAAGCTTTTTTGATTTGCTTCTTTTTGCCAACTCTGCAGCCTGCTTTGCTGTCATATGTCCGTACTCAAGCCCTTTATTTTCCAACTCAGAGCCATAAGTAGATTCACATACCAATAGATCAGAATCCTTAGCTAATTTATCAGCACCCTTACAAGGAACAGTATCACTTATAATTGTTATCTTATTACCCTTTACTACATACGTCGCTTTATCAACACCTATCTTCTTACCTTTCCATACAATACTTTTTCCATCTTGCAGCTTCCCCAATAATGGTCCTTCTGGAACTTTCATCTTTTTTATATATTTTAAATTTATTTTTCTTTTACTTTTCTCTCTAAAACTATATC
>JADFLA010000068.1 GCA_022564635.1 Nanobdellota archaeon
ATTTGGGTCTGTTCTTAAATTGTAAAGTCCAGGAGATAAAATTTCTGATCCTCTTATTTCTATGAGCTTCCAATCGCCCTTTATAATTGCTATTTGTTGTAATGCGTCTTCTATTCCAGGTCTTCCATATCTTTCAGAGGCCACAAATTCTTTACCATATACATCTTTGCCTGTCATCAATGGAAGCAGGCTCACACCATCAATATCATCTGGAACTTCCATATCAATCATATCGAGAATGGTTGGAAAAATATCTATTGTGCTAACTGGAGTTCTAATTCTTTGAGGCTTGAGCTCTTTTGGGTAATAGATTATAAGCGGAACATGAATCCTCGATTGGTATATTGATTTACCAATAGAAATACCATGCTCATAGACATCTACGCCATGGTCTGATGTAATGATTATTATTGTATTATCTTTGATGTTTAATTCATCCAATTTATTCAGCAATTTTCCTACATAATTATCAGTATACTTTATTTCAGCATCATAAAGTTGAAATAAGGCATCAATAATATCTTTTGGGGGTTTTTCAAATTTTTCAAGTGAAGGGGGTATTTTAGGATAATCTCTAATAGTGTTTCCAAAATCCTTTATATACTCATTATCTAAATTCCATGGACCGTGTGGTTCTACATAATGCACATACAAGAAAAAAGGTTGGTACCTGTTCTTTTTAAACCATTTAAGCACACCCTTATTAACTTCTGGTGATATTACTGTAATATCTTGTTTCATTAAAGATTCATAATTAGGGATAAGTGTAAATAGCGTTTCCCTAAGACCAAACCTTTCAAATGTATGTGCAAATTCAAAGAAATCCATTCTATCCTTATAAGTGTTAAATCCCTGCCCTATACCATATTTTCCTTTATTAAATACACCTGCAACGAATCCTGCTGTGTTATATCCTTTGACTTTTAATATCTCTGCGAGGGTAGTTTCTTTGATATCTAATTGTTGATTTACTACCGATGCGCCATGATGAGATACATATTTTCCTGTAAAGATTGATGCAGTAGCAGGCAATGATATTATAGCAGGGCTTATTGCAGTATCAAATACAACAGCGTCTTTTGCAAGTCTATCAATGTTTGGAGAAGTGTTAAAAGAATAGCCATAAAGCGAGAGGTGGTCTGCTCTGAGAGCGTCTATTTCAATAAGAAGTATGTTTGGGTAATCTTTTAATTCTGCTTTTGGTACAAAACTAGGAATATAATTCAATAAGTACACATCTAAAAAAAAGGAAAGGATAATGAAAATTATTGCTGCAAAGATATAATTTTTAGCAAATTTTTTTATCTTCCATTTTTTTATTAGATTGATAGTACTGTAGATTGTACCTCTCGTTTTGGTTATTAGTAGGATCCAGGTAACTCCAATAACAAAAAAAACTATAAAATTTAGTGCAAGACTTACTGGATTCCAAAATCCTATTTCAGACAAGAGAATCCGATTTAATATTGTTGATACATAAAAAAATATGAGCAAGATAACAGCGCTTGCAAAATAAAATATAGTTAAACTTTTATTAGTAATTTTCAATTTTATAACCCTTCTAATTAATTCTACAAAAAGACTTAGAACAATAAAACCGAGTGTATATACTACTAAAGGTATTAATAAAGCCTGATAAAGTTCAAACCATTCAAAACTTAAAACAGAAATTCTTATTATAATATCAATTGTTCCATGTGCAGCTCCTACTACTAGTCCTGTAAATGCTGCTAATTTAATATGTTCTAAAAACTTCATTTTAATTCAATATGTTCTCATAATCATGGAAATCCGACAACTCTGTATTATCATCCAGAGTTTGATAGCCCTAAAGGCTAGTCGGATTTCCAGGACCCTGAGAAATTTGTGTTGCAAATTTCTGGGGTACCGAAAATGCAAAGCATTTTCGAGTATACCGGAAAAAGATGACTCTGTTTCATGCATTTGAAACTCTGCACTATCGTACGGAGTTATCTTTTTCCGAGTATATTGATAAAAATTTGGTATTTAATGGATATATTTATATCTTTCTTCAGGCTTTTTAAAAAATTTTCAACTCAAATAAACCCAAAAACTGATTTTTAATCTTTTTGATTAATACTGGTTATACCCATTGTGCTTGTTACTTCCGGAATATATTTTTGCAATTCTTTTCTCTTCTCTATGTAAATGTCATACAGGTTTCTTTGTTCATTTGGGTCTGTTCTTAAATTGTAAAGTCCAGGAGATAAAATTTCTGATCCTCTTATTTCTATGAGCTTCCAATCGCCCTTTATAATTGCTATTTGTTGCAATGCGTCTTCTATTCCTGGCCTTCCAAATGTTTCAGAGGCCACAAATTCTCTACCATATACATCTTTGCCTGTCATCAATGGAAGCAAGCTTACACCATCAATATCATCTGGAACTTCCATGCCAATCATATCGAGAATGGTTGGAAAAATATCTATTGTGCTAACTGGAGTTCTAATTCTTTGAGGCTTGAGCTCTTTTGGGTAATAAATTATAAGCGGAACATGAATGTTCGGTTGATACACTCTTCCTGTATTTATATTGCCATGCTCATAAAACTCTATGCCGTGGTCTGCTGTAATTATTATTATTGTATTATCTTTAAGGTTTAATTCATCCAATTTATTCAGCAATTTTCCTACATAATTATCAGTATACTTTATTTCAGCATCATAAAGTTGAAATATATCCTTTAAGGTATCTTCTGAAGGTTTAACTTCATAGTCTACTTTAGGATGCACTTTTGGGTCATTATAATGCACATATAAGAAAAAAGGTTGATATTCATTCTTTTTAAACCATTTAAACACATCTATATTAACTTCTGGTGATATTCTTTCGATATCTTGCCTCATTAAAGAGTTATAATTAGGGAAAAAAGTGAGTATATGACTGAACCATTCTAGCGTTTCCCTAAGACTGAACTGATCAAATGTATGTATAAATTCAAAAAAATCCATTCTATCCTTATAAGTGTTAAATCCCTGCGCTACACCATATTTTCCTTTATAAAACATAGCTGCAACAAATCCTGCTGTGTTATATTCTTCGGCTTTTAATGTCTCTGCTAGGGTGGTTTCTTTGATATCTAATTCTTGATTTGTTATTGATGCACCATGATGAGATACATATTTACCTGTGATGATTGATGAAGTAGAGGGTAGCGACCCAGAAGCAGGGGCTATTGCATTATCAAATACAACAGCATCTCTTGCAAATTCGTCAATATTTGGAGAGGTGTTAAAAGAATAGCCATAAAGCGAGAGGTGGTCTGCTCTGAGAGTGTCTATTTCAATAAGAAGTATGTTTGGGTAATCGTTTAATTCTACATTTGGTGCAGAACCAGGAATATAATTCAATGAGTACACATCTAAAAAAAAGGAAATGGTAATGAAAGTTATTGCTGCAAAGATATAATTTTTAGCAAATTTTTTTATCTTCCATTTATCCATTATTTGGATAAAATTATAAATTGTTCCTTTCGCTTTGGTTATCAGTATAAGGAAAAGAATCCCAATAACAAAGAAAAATGTAAAATTTAGTGCAAGACTTACTGGATTCCAGAATGATATTTCAAGCAAGAGAAAGCGATTTACAATTACTGATTCATAAAAAATTATGAGGACGGCAACAGCGCTTATGAAATAAAATGAAGTTAAAGTTTTATTGGTAATTTTTAATTTTATAATCCTTATTATCAATTCTATAAAAAGACTTAGAACAACAAAACCAAGTGTATATGCTACTAAAGGTATTAATAAAGCCTGATAAAGTTCAAACCATTCAA
>JADFLA010000002.1 GCA_022564635.1 Nanobdellota archaeon
GACACAACCTGTTCGGCAAAATTTATTTTTATGTATTATCCAATTTTTTCGATCTGGCTTCGCTTTCGCTCAGCCGAATATTTTATTTTTTTGTTTAAATTGAATTTTAAATCCGCTCGCTAACGCTCGCAATATCTAGTGCTCGCCCTCGCTTTTCTGCCATAACGCTCGGGCTCGCATATTGATTACAATGAAAAAATTAAAAATTTTTAATGTTATAATTAGGCGAGGCGAAATTTAGTGAATTGAACGCGAGCGTGCGAGCGTTCTCGCACGCAACTCAGTCAAATTTCGCCGAGCACTAAATTATGAAAATTTGTCAGACTTGTGAGTAAGTCTGGCAAATTTTCGGAGTTAAAAAAGATATACTTCATAAAGCTAAAGAATTACACTACCTTATATAATTTATATACTATAAAAATAAAAACACTCGTTCTTGCCTCTATAAACAAAAAGGTTTATATCCTCTAGAATATAATATATGATAAAACTTAAGCAGTTATAAAAATGCCAGAAAGCGAAGATATTAAGGAATTAAGGAAAGAATTAAAGAAATTAAAACCTAAGGATAGATTAAAAAGGTTAAAAGAATTAGGGGAAAAAAGAAAAACTGAGATAGATGAAATAGAGGAACTCATAAAAGACTCGGAAAAAGATCTAAAGACGGATGAAGTAGCAGAAGAAATAACTCCAGAACAAACAGAAATAAACATTGGAAGGTTATTTGAGGAAGAATCAGGAAAACTGGAAAGTACTGTAAGGAAAGAAGCACCAGATACAGAAAAAGAAGACCAAAAGTATGTATCTTTAAAACAGGCTTATAGCGATTATTCTAGGCTGCAAGATATCACATATGCCAGCATGATGGGTCCTATAACATCTACACAAATGGATGCTGTTGACAGTATTGGGGAAAGACTTGACAGAAGCAAATACCATTCCCAAAGTGCAGAAGTCGCAGATATTCTGGTTGCAAGCAGGTCTGTTTTATATAAAATTAAGAAATATGCTGGTTTGGATGAACAAAGATCGTATTGAAGCCATATACTACTTTTGATACATATTTATTATTCTACATTGCTTTATGCTATTGCACGGAATAATGCAAGTAATGGTCTATAAATGGACATCATAGTCATCATTCTGTATTTCTCCCATTCCTTGGAATCAACATTGGCTCCCACTGGTGGAACATAACCAACATCACCAATCACCTCACCAGCAATAAAATACTTAAAATGTCGCTGTGCTTTTTCTATAACTTTGTTATCTACCAATACACCTGTACTTTTACTATCATTCTGAGGAAAAAAGCCATCCACAGGATTCTCATACATACTTTGTGACCTAAAAGTACCGATATGTCCCCATATTTTGTCATAGTTTGCATAATTTGTATAAGGAGACATTCCAGAGTAGGGTTTTATAGTTCCATAACCCCCATGCGCTACCCTTTCTTTTTTATCTTCTGGTTCTTCTTCTGTTGTCTCTTCTAAATCTTCTTCATCTGATTTTTCTTCTTTAGCTTGGAATACAGCTTCGTTTATCTTTAGATTTATTAAAATAGAAGAAATAGAAAGTTTAGTACTAGCTGTAAATCTATTTCTTACTTTAGCTCTTTTGTTGCTCACTTTCTTTTTTTTACTCATCTCAACAAAATTTTTTGTAACTAATTCTATTAACGTGCTTTTTATGGTATTCAAAAAACCACCTCTATTGGATATTATATCCAACACAAGCTTTTATATATACTTTTCTATTATCAAAAATAATTATTGTAAAATCTATTTAATTTTCTCCATAATATGCCTTAAGTTACTATCAACATGTATTGCAGCTGCTAATGCACCATGTTCAGCAAGTTTGTAAGAATCAGCATAAGCTACTATTACTAAATCCTTATTGCTTAGATCAAATTTATTTTCTAACTCGCTAAAATCCTGTTCATAATCTGAATCGTAAAGCCTAAGCTTTTCTTCATAGTTAAGGATAATTGCACCATCTGCTCCATTTTTGACAGCTTCGTCTCTAAGAATATGAGATTTTTCAATTTCTTTTGGGTTTTTTATATGTACCCCAATCTTTTTTTTATTTGGAGATATATTAGCTAAGTCAATTTTTTTAATATCAATGCAATCTTTTATCTTCTTGACAATATTGCTACCAGCATTGCTTAAGTTATGGCCTTTTTTGTTCGACTCCAGAAGATTATTTCCTTTTAGTATATTTAAAATACTTCTTACTGTTCCTTCTCCCAAATCAAGCTCTTTTGAAAGTTGGGATCTGCTTATAGGTTTCTCTATCTTTAACAAGCACCTTAAGATATCGATTTTCGTAAAATTAGATAAATTCCCAACCATTCTGACTACTATATGAAAAAAATATATAAGTTTTGCTGTTGTAGAAGGGGTAATGATTATTTTCTTCTAAATAATCTACTAAACCAACTTCTTGGCTTTGATCGTTCATTCTCTGCATGTTGAATGTAGATTTCAGGTGTTAAGAAAATTGTGTTAATATTTCCAGCAAATCTTGGATCATTGAGCTTTCTTTTCTCTTTACCATATACTCTCCATATAATCTTTGCAAAGGTTTGCGCTAACTTTCTACCTTTTGCTGTTAACATACCTGGCATAGGGTGAAACAATTCAAGCCTGTTGAAGCCTTCTTTTATTAATAATTCTACAAAAACTTTAGAAATTGCAAAAGCATGGCCAGGATCTCTTTTATCATCTTGTATAAAAGCAGCCTCTACTAGAAAAACTTTCTCGCCTTCAAAAATTAACTCCTGATGGAATTTACTAGTACCTAAAATAAACCCGATTATATGGTCTGACAAAAAGCCACCTTCAAAAACCAGAATTATCCATTCTGAAGTATGAAGAAATGCTCCCATTCCCATGTCAGTACCCCCTATTGAGGATTCGTAGCTCTCGAAAATTTGGCGGAGTTTCCCATCGAATTTTTTATCTAAAGAATTAAATAAGGAGATATCGTGTATTTTCAGATGTATTGACATAGTGGTATTATTAAATCTGAAATATAAAAACTTTTCCTTGATTAATGAATAATGGTAAAAATCTCAAAAAACAACAAAATATAAAAACCAGTTCTTCATTAATTGATTTTGATGAAACCTCAGGTATTTGGACAGATAAAAAAAGAGTATGATGTTTTTTATAAAGACTTATTGAGAAACGGCAAGCTTCCATTATGGAGTACTGGAAAAGGCTTCTGGGGAGGTGTAATAGCTGATGAGGTTTATGAAGCCTTCAAAAGAATAAATCTGCATAAACACAAAACCTTTATTGATTTAGGCAGCGGTGATGGTAAAGTAGTTTTAATAGCAGCCTTGTTTTGTAAAAGAGCTGTAGGAATAGAAATGGATAATGAGCTGTTCAGGAAAGCGATGGAAATGCAGATAAAGCTCAACATCCCAAATGCATTATTCTACAACAATGATTTTTATGATCATAGCATAAGAGATTTTGATGTTGTTTTTACCTATCCAGATACACCTATGCATCGTGGTTTGGAAAAAAAACTATTAAATGAATTAACAGGAAAATTAGTGCATTACGGCCATCATTTCCACCCGCAAAACCTTAAGGAAGAAGATAAATTTTTGGTGAATGGAAATTTGTTTACGGTTTATAGTAGATAATACCCTATTCATATAAAATGTTAATATACGAATATCAAAGGTTGGGAAGTCGTTTGGGAGGATTGCGCAAGTCAAGAAGATTAAATCGAAGACAAGCGGCTGAATATATTCATTCGAGATTTTCAGGTGTATCTGTAACTACCTTCGTGGATGACATTAGACAATACGAGAATGGTTTAAAGGATTTAGAGCTTGCACTTTCTGGAGAAGAACCCTATATAACCTCATTCAGACTATATATAGAAGCTATGAATTTGAGTGAACAAGAGAAACAAGAACTTTCAAGTCTTATTAAAAATCCTGAATTTAGTTATGAGATAAATGAAAAATCACTCGCTAGAGGACGAAATATATACAGGAAGAGAGGGAGTACCGAGCTTGGTGAAGCTATAAACACTGTTGAAGCCATAGACACTATAGTGGAAGATTTACTACCTTATGCACAAAATATTCCCGATGTAGGTTATGATATTAAGCAAATTGAATTAATTGATGACAAACTTAGAATTGCTTTTCAGGAGCCAGATGTTTTATTGGAAGATGCTGTGCTAGATTTTGAAGAAACTATTAATAAACAAAAATTTCCATATCCTATGCAACTTGATTTTAGTTATGAAGGAAATTTTTTAGTGATATCACCTTCATTGGAAATATATAGCATAGTTAGAGTAAATTCTATTAGTTTTTTGAAAGCATATAAAACTGTGTTAGAGCAACGAAATTGAACGTTATTTAATTGAATAACATAAACCCCACATCCTCAATTATTTCATTTTTTAACTTTATTCTATTTTTATCAACAATTTCAAATTTTTTGTTTTCATTCAATAATTCTAAAAGATCATTATTTATTGTAGAATTAATTTCATTGAATTCTAATATATTATTATTTAATTTATAGTCTTTAAACATAAAAACGCCATTATTTTCTGTATAAAGAACAGGGCCCTTAAGCATTGTTTCAAACTTATTTACCAATTCATTAGAGTATTTTTTTATACATTCAAAATTTATTTTTGCTATTTCTATTGATTTTTGGCAATTAAAACTATGCGGAAAATGGCTTAACAAAGTAATATCAAAGTACCTTATTGCATAATTAATATAGAACGAAAATTTAAATCCCTCTGAATTATTTAATGCTAGTAATATAAAATCGTTCTGTATCTTTTGTTGTTTTTCCTTGTTTTCCATAAAAAAATCTACACAACATTGTGGATAGTCTAAAAGCTCTCCAACTGCTTTATCATCATTTTTATATTCTAATAATTTGAGAAATTTTGCTTTGTTTTTATCTTTAGAAATGTAGATGTGATATAAACCAGAACCAGGATAATTTATAGGAACTTTTTTTGCAACATTGGCATAACTACCTTTTCCTTTATCCATTATTTTTATAACCTTAAAATCTGATATTTCTAAATGCAAATTTTCTTTATTGCAGAAATCTTTTATATTTTTTAATTCAACTTCATTTGCATCTAACCTTACTAATTTTTTAATATCATTCAATAAATATAGAATCTCTAAAGATCTAGTATAATTACCAAAAATTTTTAATAGTTTGTCTATCATAAAAATGAATAGAAGTTATCTAAATAAAATGTTTTCTATTTTTTAAAGTGTAGTTAATTTTAAAATTTTTATGTTCTTATAGTGTTTAACATTGTTAGTAATTAATGTAAAGTTGTTAGTGATAGTTACAGCAGCTATCATTATATCAAAATCTCCAATAATTTTTCCATGCTTTGTGAGATTTGATTTTATCTTGCCAAAGCTGCCACATATATTGAAATCTAGATTTAATATTTTTACTCCTGCCAAAAAATCCATCAATTTTGAATAATGCTTATCAATGTTATTTGAATTGTGCACACCAAAGAATAATTCCGCTAAAGATAGTGTGGTAATAAATAGATTATTTAGTTTTGTTAATTTTTCTATTGCTCTATTATTGCCTCTCAAATAATCAATTGCTATATCCGTATCTAAAACATACATTTTAATCTAAGCTAATACCCCACCTTGTGCCTTTTTTTCTGCCTTCATAAATTTCTTTAACTAAATTTTCATCAATATCTTTCCAACCGCCAGCTGCTGATAAAAATTTTTTTCTTTTTTCCAACATTTCTAAGTTCTCTTTAGCCTTATTTAGTGCGAAAGAAATTGTAGAGTTTATATTCACTTTTTCTACATAGGGAATAACATGTTTTTTCTCTAATTCTTTTGAAAGGTTTTTAATCTCTTCATAATTCTTTTCCGAAACTTTTATGCTTTTCAACATTTTTACCACATTTATACTACTTATTTACCACTAAAAGTAGAAATAATATTTAAATCTTTTGTTTTAATTAACATTTTTAGTTTTTCCAAAAGTAAATTTTTGTTTATCATTCAAAAATAGTCATAAACATTTATAAATCTTTAATAGAATTTTAATTATTATGAAGTTTGATTTGCCTAGAAGAGAGCATCCTAACTTAGAGAAGTATGAGAAGCATGATGTAGATTTATCATATAGGTTCGCAAATGAAGTTTACAAGGAAATGGGTGGTATGATAAGGGCTGTTGTCATATTTGGCTCTGCTGCAAGGAAAACAACCACTATTAAAAGCGATATAGATGTTCTCGTTATTATTGATGACCTTATAATAAGTCTAAGTCCTGAGGTATTAGAGGCTTATCGTGTTATCGTGAACAAATCAATCGTAAAAGTCTCAACCCGTTTACACATAACAACCTTAAGGTTTACATCATTTTGGGATTATATAAGGAATGGTGACCCAATTGGTATTAACATCTTAAGAGACGGTGTTGCTCTGATAGATTCTGGATTCTTTGATCCTTTGCAGATGCTCCTGAAAAAAGGCAAGATAAGGCCTACCTCAGAAAGCATATGGACTTACTATATTAGAGCCCCTAACACATTGCACAACAGCAAATGGCATTTACTGCAAGCTACCCTAGATTTATATTGGGCAGTTATCGATGCTGCACACGCTGCTTTAATGAGACATGGAGAAATACCCCCAACTCCGGAGCATGTTGCTGATTTACTTGAACGCAAACTAGTAAAAAAGAAATTGCTTGAACACAAATATGTCACAATTATGAAACATTTCTACAAACTCATGAAGATGATAACTCACAGAGAGATAAAGGAAATATCAGGAACAGAATATGATAAATATTACATCGCAGCAGAAGACTTTGTCAAGAGGATGAGGGAGTTTGTTGAGGAGTGAGATAAAATAAGAAAAGATATAAAAAATTAAGTAAATTTCTAACCTTTTAGATAAGGTTTGTTAATACTATTATCGTGGTATAAAATCCTCATTACACCAATTATCTTTTGCTGTAATGCTTCTCTGTTTGCAGTAGCATAGTCAACTACTGCTTTGTTTGTATCCAGTAATTTCGCAATTTCATTTTTTTTAAATTTAAGGTCCTCTGCTTCATAAATTTGGGAAGCTAATCTATAGATTAAATCTTTATTACCAAATCTAGCTATATACCGTTTTATTCTGGGTCTGTTTCCTATTTTTCTAAAAATTCCAGCAACAACATTATTTGGGATTTCAAGGAAATAACCAATATCTGGTACTGTCATTTCTAAACTATATCCTCTACGAATCTGTTCTTTCTTTTCTTCAGTAGGTATATTTCTCTGTTTGCTATTATACATTGATTCTACCCCTACAGCGCGGAATATTCTTCCTAAGGTTGTTAAGTGCATGTTTAAACCATCTGCTATAACTGTCAGCTCTATTTTTTCTCTATAATTTGCCCCTTTTTCTAATCTCTCAAATGCAGTAATTAATGTTCCAAATTGTACACCTGATTTTTTGCTTCCTGATTCCATATATTCAAATGCTTTTTGGAAAGCCCAGGATTCTTTCTTAACTAATTCATCAACTCTTGTTTTTAAAATGTAAATTATGTTTTCCAAGGATTGTTTTTTACCTTGCTCTGCCTCTTCCTTCTTTTCAACCCATTTCGGATTTTGATCTGAATGGATAATATATTGTCTAATTCTTTCTCTTGATATTTTAATCGATTTATTAAGTTCGACTCGCATTTCTTGAAGGGACATCCCCCTTTCAATTAAATTATCGATTTCAGGCCTTCTTTTGGTTCCAGGTCTTACTGGTAATCCAATTCCAGGCAAATCAATTTCTCCTTCCTTAATTAGAGTATAAGTTAAGGATTCTGTTAATCGTACTTCTATAGCAATAGATTTTATAGATTTATATCCGTCATCTTTTGCTTGTTTAATTGCGTTTATTTTTTCCTCTCTTGTTCTGTAATCTATTCCAGGCAACTTAATGTCAGCTTCAATAGCATGCTCACGAATAGTTTTTACTTTTAATCCAAGATATTTTGCAACAGCATCTTCTGAATCAGCACCATCTGCAATTGCTTGAAGAATAGCTCTCGATCTCTTTTTTTTATGTCTTTCAAGTTTTGAAAATGTAATCCCAGCTTCCGGAGCATATCTATTAACTTTATCTCTTGATAATCCAGTTTTTTCAATAACATCATCTATAATATCCCCACCCACATATGCTTCACGAATTGCATTAACATATCTATCTCTCATCCTATAATTTCCTCTAGATGTTTTAACGCCATTTTGCGTTTGATTACCACCATTATCACCATCTACTGTTAGTATTGGAATAGATTCTGGAATATCTATTTGGTAATAGGACATAAACATATCAATAATTATTGGGGATATACCTAATTCACTAGCAATTTCTGCTAATCTTTGTTTTCCGGAAGAAATAGAGTTTTGAATACTTCTTTTAGTAGATTCTTCAATATTATTTACTGTGGATATATCTAATTTTAATTCTTCGACTATAGCAGAGTCATCATAACTAGACATTCGCATTTCCAAAATCCTAGTTATTCTATCTTCCAAAAATGACATTTTAGGTTAATTATTACGAATTATTATATATAACAAAGATGGAAGCCTATTTAAATTTGTCGTGTATTTTTATGCTTCAATTGCAACATTTTTAAACAAAACCTGATTCTTTATTCTTATGACATTCAAAAAAGAAAAAAATGATTTTTTAAATAAAAAAGACAAAAGCAGAAAAGGTAACATAGACATTAAAATAAAAAAGTTAGTTAATAAAATAAATTCTCTTAATGAATTTTACACAACAAGCAGCTGTTCTGGTAGGGTTTTATTATTAGCAATACCTAAATCAAATAAGAAAAATGAAGTCAAATATTTATTCTGTTCTCATAAAAAGATAAGATATGATGAAATTAAAAAAATTATTAATAAAAAATTGCCGAAAAATGATATATGGTTTAAAGTTCAACCAGTTATTATACATATAGCTTGTAAAAATATTAATAATGCTAAAAAAATATTAAATGTTGCAAGAGACATTGGCTTTAGAAGGTCTGGAATTATTTCTATAAGAAAAAATAAGATTATAATGGAGTTAATAAGTACTGAGAAAATTGAAACTATTATTAGTAAAAATGGAAAATTATTGATTGATGAAGATTATTTGAAAGTTTTGGTTAAAGAGGGAAATGAAAAATTAGAGAAGACTTGGGAGAAGATTGATAAATTATATGGAGCATTAGGAACTATTTCTATTGATTAAAAACAAAACATTTAAATACTATAGTATATACGTATATACAATGATAGAAACAAAGATAGTCCAGAAATTTGGTAATAGCAGTCATGTAGTCTTGCCAAAAGAGTATATAGGCAAAAGAATAAGATTCATAGCAGAACCCAAAACTTTTGAAGATATAAAATCTGAAATATTAGGAATTCTAAAACCTAATTTAGAGAAGACCATAGGGGTATATTTATACGGTTCCTATGCCAGAAATGAGCAAACTATTAACTCAGATATAGATATATTGACAGTAACAAGCAGCAAATTAAAAATAATTGATAAAATTGATAACTATACAATTATCTCTACTACTATAGAAGAACTTGAGGATACATTAAGGAGTAATGCTGTTTTAATTTTACCGATAATAAAAGAAGCAAAAACCATTATTAATCCAAATTTATTAAATAAATACAAGAATTATAAATTTACAAATAAAAACACTAAATCTTTTATTAACAGTTGTATCGAGGTATTAAAATTAAACAAAAAAGGTTTAGAATTAGATTTTGAAATAGGAAGCCTTGTTTATTCTTTAATATTAAGAATAAGGGGCTTGTTAATTATAAAACTTATGTTGAACAATAAGTTATACTCAAAATCATTATTATTTAATCATTTAGAAAATAATAATATATCAAAAAATAAAATTAGAGAATTGTATAAAATTTACACTGAAGAAAGAAATAACGATAAAGTAAAAAAAAGTGATATTATAACAAAAACCGATATAGAAAAATTATTAGTCATTGCTCATAAATTATTAAAAGAGGTAAAAATGTTATTTAAATGAGCAAAAAGAAATATAAAAAGGGTATTGAAAGTCTAAAAAAAGAAATTGGTATACATAGAAATATTAAGCTGCAAAAGGCTTTGGAAGAAGATAATATTGAATTAGCTGGTTATTATCAAAAAGAGATTAAAAGATTAGAAAGCCAATTAATGGAAAAAGAGGAAAAATTATTGCCTAGGAGTAAGAGGTTAGAGATTAAAAAGAAGAAATAAAAATATTTTTAAAGTAGTTGATTATTTTAAACTTGTATCACATAAAATGGTATTGGCATTAGAAAATATAGTAAGAACTGCAAAACTCGAACCATTATTTACTACAATTATGGGTATTATGTCTTTGGAAGTGGGAGCGGTAGTAGGAAAAACGCTATCAGATGGAATAGCTCCTATTGATGTCCCAATTTTATTAGCTTCTGGTTTCGTTGCAAGTGCTGTTGCATAGGGTATATCTAAAATAAAAGAAGAATATGTAAATATTAGAGAGCTTATTGAAGAATATGGTTTTCACAATACATTTATTGATAATAAAACAAATCGTAGGTACGCAAAAGTTTATGCTCAGGAACATTAATTTAATGGATGATTATAATTCTGCATTAGAAAGATATGTTGCTTAATTAAAAAATCACTTCCTCAACAAAATAAACCCTGCTCCAATTACAAATATCGCAGTTCCTATAAATATAACAATAAATATTGCTAACAAAACATTATATCCTTCTGTTTCTGTAAAAGGAATTGCAGCAGGAGGTACTGGTTTTTTCTCTAATATAATTTTTGGCTTTATTATTTTTACCTTTGGCTTTTCTTTCTTAACTTCCTCTTTAACCTTCTTGACTAACTCACATTCCTCAACATCTAGGTTAACTGTATCTGTCTCGCTTAATTTACCATCATAATAGGTATTGATGGTTATAGGATATGTTCCAGGTAAAACATCGGTACTTATGGACTCTGTAAATAGTTTTGTAAACCTATTATCATCAGTGCCTTCATCAAGCTCTATTCCTGTTACTAATGAATTTATACTTAAATCACTATTCATAACTTCAAGAGTTACATCATCTTCATCTTCTGAGCCTGTGTTTATTATTTCTGTATTAATTGAAATTGTTCTTTGGCATTTTATTGTTGATGGTGTTAATGCAGACCTTATTATTCTTATTTCATGGTTTTCTTTCTCTACTTCAAGCTCCAGATTAAATTCAATCTCATGAGTTGTTCCATTTTCATCTTCGCCTTCTACCTCAATTAAAACATCAAAAGTATCTTCTTCAACTTCTAAAGGAATCTCAAACTCTATCTTTTCTCTCTCATCCTTTCCTGCCTTTAAGTCAAATTCTTTTGCATCTTCATCTAAATCATCACCATCATCAATATCAAGAATAGTCACAATAATTTCAATATCTTCAATTTCCAAATCTTCATCATCTGTAAATAAGTTCTCTACCTCTATACTAAATATAACTTTAGAGCCTGGTTTTGCTTCCTTACTTATTTTATCCCCATCTATAAGGTTTTTATCAGTTTTCCCGTCTACTTTTACATCAAGATCACTTATTTGTAATTTTGGGCCTTTAGTAACTGTTATATTATATGATTGGGTTTCTGTTAAGCTTCCATCGCTTACATTTACGGTTACATTATTTACACCTACTTGAGATAATATTGGTGTCCATGAAATAACTCCAGTTGAAGAATCTATGCTCATTCCGCTCGGACTTGTTAATAAGGAGAAAGTTAAAACATCTCCATCAGGATCTGTTGCATCAACATCATAAGTATATTTTTGTCTTTCTATAGCTCTTGTTACTGGTGTTGATGTTACCACAGGAGCACCATTTGTTCCATTTATTTGCGTAAAGTATGTGGAAAAGTGCGGAACATTAAATTTCAAAACTCCATTAACAGTATCATATGTTACATTTGTACATACAGTATCTGGACATACAGTCGCACCTGTAGTGCTTTCAAACCCCGATGTATTAAATATCAAAGGAGTTTTTGTAAAGTTAAGCCCTTTCATAATTAGCGCTGCAGATCCATTTAATCCAGGGTAAGTTACAGTATCAACAGATATGAAACCTTTACTTATGTTAATTGCATCTTCTAAGTTAACCACTCCACTAAAGTTTAATGTTTCATTAGTATAGCCAATGCTTCCAAAAGTGCTTTGATTAACAACCACATCAGTTGCATTTTGCCTCTCAGTCTCATTTAGACTTAAAACAGGACTTGTAAGTTCATCTGAAACTATTTCTGTAGTCACTATTAAAACCCATTCATTTCTTGCTTCTGCTCCTGCAGTATCATTCACAATAACTGTTATGTTATAAATTCCTCCATCTAAATTAGTAACAGTAACATTTGAAGAATTAGTTGCAATTTTAGTAGTTGTATTTCTAAACCATGTAGCATTTACATAATCTCCTGCATCAACATCAGTAAATGTAATATCAAATCTTTGGCTTCCAACAGATGATGCAATAGTCTTATTTTTGGTTGGAGAGAATGACGTTATTGTGGGTGCATCATTAGTATTAGTTACAGTTATTGTTATTGTCTCTGAACCATTCTTTGTTGAATCTTTTGTTACAAAAGTTATTGTGTTGCTGCCAACCTCATCATTTGTTGGTGTCCATGAAACCGTTGCTAGTGAATTGTTTGCATCTTTTGTAAATGCAATTGGGTTAGTATTAGATGTAAAATTAGACGTAAAAGTCAAGCTGTTATTATCAGGATCATTAACAGTTATATTAAACTTCAGAGTAGAATCTTCAGTCGCAGCCTTATTTCCTATAGGGTCTAATACTGGTTCTCTGTTTGTATTTGTAACTGTAACCTGCCATTCCTGCTCTGCTGAATTTGAATTATTATCTTGTACTTGCAGTTTTATTACATAATTTCCTGCTGCTGTAAAGTTATTTGTAAGATTAAAAGTAAAGTTCTGTACATTACTCGCATTTACATTGTCTACAAACCATGTAAAGTTTATTGGATCATTATCTGGATCTGAAGCATTAATAGTAAACGATAATGTCTTATTTTCAGCAACAGCTGGACTGGTGTCTGTACTGGAACCGTCTATTGTATTATTCCAAGTCCATTTATTAATTACAGGATCATTATCTCTAATCATTGTAAAATTAAATGTTGCTGATTTTGAGGAATTCAATAAACTATCATTAGCCAAAACATTCCAGAAATAGGTTGTATTAGAATCAAGATTAGTTAATTGTAAACTTGTTGAGGTTGTTGTTGCATTAAATGTTATATTATTGCTATTATCGGAGAAAAATACATGATATGTTATCTGATCATTTTCAGCATCTATTGAATTATCCCATTTCAATGTAGCTTTCCCTGCAGAAGATGTAACATTAGAACCACTTTCTGGGCTTATTAAATTTGGTGTGGTAGGAGCGTCATTAACATTAGCAACAATAATTGTTATATTATTGCTTGAACTTGTCTGGTTGCTTGTATCAATTGCAGTAAATATAATGAAATTTATTCCATTAAAGTTCAAATCAGGAGTAAAATTTGCAATTTGAGTTGCATTATTTATATGCACAGTTACATTATCTGGCTGGGTAAAATTATATTTCAAATTATCTCCGTCAATTGATTCGAAGAATAATGATAAATTCAAAGTTGTTGAATCATTGTCTTCTATAACATTTATTGTTGGTATATTTGCCCTAAAAATTGGTGGGCTATCAGTATTGTTCACTGTTACGGTTATATTTGAAGTATTGGAATTTCCAGCACTGTCAAATGTAATTACCTTTAAAGCATAAATTTCATCTGAATAGCTTCCATTTGTGGTATCCCAATTAAATGTAAAGTTGATTTCTGCTGAATTAAAGACCAAAGAATCATTTATGAAATATTCTAATCTGCTCAAATTTAAGTCTGTAGCTGTAACATTAAATTCCACAATTCCCTTAACAAATGAATTATCCGTAGGATTAGTTATATTTACATTTGGATTATCATCATCTCTTACTAGACTCATAAATGTAGTGTTTGTTTGAGATGTATTCTCGCTTTTTATGGTAAAAGTGAGATTAAAGCTGCCAATAGATCCTGGCGCATTTCCGCTCATTTCTTTGTGGAATATTGAAACTGTCGCTGCCTGACCCCTTTCAACATAAATATTCCTTATATTTGAATCATTCCATAAATTAGGAAAAGTGAAAAGATTTCCAGTAGGTGGGTAAAAAGTAAAATTATGTCCTACATTTCCAGTGTTGTTTATTGTAAATGTTCCAACAATTCCCGAAGCATCTGATCTTCTATGGGTTATAGTCTCATTTGGAGAAGATAGCCAGGAATTATCTGTAGGAACCTCTACTGTTAATAATACACTCTTATGGGATATGTCTGAGGCTGTAATGTTGAATGTTCCAGTATAATTACCTGGATTTGTATGTCTAGGGATTGCTACATTTACATCCAATGTTACATTTGAAGCTGCTGATATTGTATTAAAATTAAAAGAGGTTACATTTAACCATACGCTTTGCACTGTGTCTTGAATAAACGTTATATTCACATCATTAAGAGCAAAGTTTCCTGTTGAGTTTATATCTAATGATACTGTTGAGTTTTCTGCATGGTTTATTGTTGTGGTTAAGTTTGTAGCTGTAGTCATTTGTGGATTATTAGTAATAGTGACTATACTTAGAATTACTTGTGCAAACGTAACCTGAGTAAAATCGTTATTAGTCCAGTTTCTATTCCAGAATATGCTATGAGTTCCTGTTGTTCCTCCAGCAATTGAAATATTAAAGGTTACAGTACAATTTTGGCTGCTGTTTATGTTTAAACTGCAGCTTTGATAGCTACCGGATATAGCTGAAAATTTCGCAGACGAAAATGAATCAAGAATAACACCAGTATCATACATCGGATTGCTGCCTGTATTCTTCAAAGTTACATTTACTGAAATGATTTTGTCTGATTGATTTAAATCCGAAACAGTTACATCTTGTGGTGTTAATGTTGCAGTTGTTGCATTTTTTGTTGTAAAATTTATTGTTGTTGTGTTTGTATTTCCTGCTTTGTCTATTGCAGTAAAGGTTATTTCAAAATCATTTTCTGTTGAAGGTGCTGTTAAATTGCATATATGAATATCTCCTTCTACGCTAAAATTACCTACTGTTACACCATTTAACCCACAAGTCACGTTCAATAAATTTGTGTCTGCTACATCCGCTGTTGCATTAAATACTGCTTCAGGACTAATAAAATTCCTAGAATTTGCCTCTGTTGTTGGGTTTGAGATGCTTGGATTTGTATTATCAACGGTTATATCTAATACAGTATCTATATTTGAAAAACCCAAGGTATCGTTAAAAAATATTGTTATGTTGTAAAAAGTTTCAGCATTCAAGCTAGTATTCCAGACAAAGTACCATAAGTCTCCTGTTTTAGTCATCGTAAAATTACTGTTGTTAAAATCTATTAAAGAAACATTAACGCTATGTGCAGCATCCGTTATATTTACTGTTACATTAACTAAACCTGCTATAAAAGAATTGTTTGCAAACGGATTAATCCATTTGTTAAATACTGGTGAGACATTGTCATTATTATCTCCGGGTGTTTGAACATTTAAATCGATAATATTTGATGAACCATCTGGGTGTCTACCAATAGGAATATTAGCAGTAGAGCTTGCATAAGTAACACTATCAACCAAATTTCCAGAATTGTTATATAAGAAGATAGTATCGCCGCTGTTAGTCAAAATAAAGTTTGGAACGGCTAATCCATATTCAATAATTTTAACTCCACTTGCATTAACATTAGGATAACTATTATTAAAAAAAGAAAAATTAAATGCCAAAACTACAAAACCTTTTGAGGGTATTATTGCATTATTTATTGTAAAATTACCTGCTGTGGACGATGTTTCTGAAATATTCCAGTCTGTTAAATCCACTGAAGAAGAACCATTATTAAAAAGTTCAATCCATTCCCCTTTCTTGTCTGGAGTGGCAGAAGAGTCAGGCAAAAACTCATTAACGAAAATATTAGCACTAACAAACCCAACCATAGAAACAAGTAATAAAACTAATAGAATTACAAATAACACACTTCTTTTTCCACTCTTTTTCAAATTATCACCCAACGTAAAGAATTAGTTTAAAAAATCTAAATTTATTTATAAGTATTATTGTGTTGGAGTGGTTATTTTGATTAGTTATTTGTTGGTAATTAATTTTTTATGTTAATTTTTATTTATAGTTGTTTTTTCCTAACTGTCCTAGCAACTAAGAAAGCAGCACCAGCAATTAAAATTATATTTATTATAACTACTGCAATCCAGAATCCGCGTTTTTTTACTAAAGGAACCTCAGTTGTGGTTGTAGGCTGCAAAACAGATATTTCCTCGCCTTCTGTTGTTTCTTCTTCTATTTCTGGGGCAGTTTCAACAACTTCTGTCTCCCCTACTATTTCCTCTTCTACTACTTCCTCAACAACTTGACCAGCGCAAGCCTCAACTTCCAAATTAGCTGTTCTTGTTTCCCATAAAATCTCTTCTTGAATGTATGCCTTCACCTCTATTGGATATTTCTTTGCTTCCATACCCCTATCAATATTTATTGTAAGTTTTTTTGTAAATTCATTATCAGTATCAAATGGATCTTCTTCTAGCTTAATATTTCTCTTTACAAAATTAATGCCTAAATCAGAATTTATAATTTCAATTTTTGCATCTGCTTCTGTTCTTGCACCTATATTTTTTATTGTTGCTGTTAATGTTGAGCTTCCACTACACTTTATCTTTTCTGGGAAAAGTGATGCTTTACTTACCATAACCTCTCTGCTTTCTTTATCTATTCTCAACTTCAGATTCATCTTTGCACTATGAGTATTACGATTTTCATCCTCCCCTTCTAGTTCTATAACAACATCGTATGTGTCCTGGACAACTGATATGGGTATGTTAAAAAATACATCTATGTCAACATTTCCTCCAGCATCTACATCAAATTCTTTTGATTCCTCTTCTAGATCATCTCCATCATCTAGTTCTTCTATTGTAACCTTGATAGTTATATCATTTATATCTATATCTTCATCATCCGTAAAAGTATTAACTATATTAAAGCTAAATCTTAACTCCGATCCTGGCCCTGCATCTTCACCACCAAAATTTAGTTTTTTACCATCAGGAACACCTAAATCATTTCCACTTTCAGATCTGAGAGTTCCATCAGAGCCTCGCTTTATCCTAGTAGTAAGAAAAACATCAAGATCATCAATTATTAAGCCACCACTTATCTCGGCTTTTAGATCAAATAAATCAGTGTTAAATTCTGCTGAGGTAAGTCTTACCTTTCCTAAAGTCACATTGCCTGTTGAGGTATCTTTTGGAATTGTTATGTTAAATCCAATTGGTTTTGTTTCACCAATTGAAAGGGTAAAATTGCTCTTATTAGTTTGCAAACTAAATTTACTATCACTAAAACCAAAAATTAAATTTGTTATATCGCCAGTGCCAGTATTGGTTATGTCAAAAGTTCCCTTCTGAGTTGAGTCAAGGCTTGCACTTCCCAAATTTAATTCAGAAGAAGGACTTGTACTCACACTAAAAGTAGGAGTTACATTGACATTTATTATTGTTGTATCAGAAATTGTTGCTGGATCTGAAAGGCTTCCATTTGCAGCTGTCAAAGTTCCAGTATATGTACCAAGAGTTTGTCCACTAGGTATTACAACAGAAAAGCTTGCACTCTGGCTAGCACCTGCAGCTATGGATGGATTTGTTATGTTGCTTAAAGAACTGATAGTCAGTTTATTAGTCCCATCAGTATGAGTTAGTATAAAGCCGGTAAAATTTATATCAAGTGCCGTTGTACCTGTATTATCTATAGTAACACTTGAACTGATAGTATTACTAACTACACTTGATAGATTTACAAAATCATCACTAAATTTAAAATTAGGCACAGCATTTACACTCATTGCATACAAAAACAGAACAAAAATTGTTATAAATAAAAATTTCCTCATTTTAATCATCAATGATATTATTCTAGAGTAGTTATTCAATATTTAAATATTGTGGTTTTTATGAGATGTTTGTTAATTCCTTATAAAAATTATCTTCATCAAGCAACGTTACTCCATGTTCTTTCGCTTCCTTGATTTGCTGTTCATTATTATAACCCCATGTTGCAAGATAACACTTTACTCCTAAAGCCATTAACTTCGGAAAATGCTTTACTTGGTCATCAACAAAATAAATTTGATCAAAATCTGCTTTTAATTTGTTTTTTATGTATTCAAGATGTTCTATTTTATTCGAACTAAGTGTAGAGTCAGTTATTATTTTTGGTTTAATTCCATATTCATCTAAAAACACTTGCACAAGTTCTTCCTTATTGTTCGTTGCTATGGTTATAGTATATTTATTTTCCAGTTTTTTAATTTCATCTATTATTTTTCTGAAAGGTGTTTCAAGCTTAAGCCATTCTCGAAGATGCCCTCTTTGCATATTATATCTTCCATCATGGAAATGTTCAACGCACTTGTCATAATTTCCTGGTATGAGTTTTTCTCTTATTTTATTGAATTCTTCTTGATTACTTACTGTAATATTTTTATCAATTATATAGAGAACAACATAATAGCAGAATGCATCTACAATATATGGTCTTAGACTTTTCCATTTCTCTGTTGTTTCCTTATATTTCTCTTTCAATCCATCAAAATTATCAAATGTAAGTGCTTGGCCACCAAATAGTTTAGTATTTTCGTTAAACTTAAGATATGTATGCGATACTAAAAATAAACATTCCATCTGGCTATCTGCTATCACACCATCAAAGTCAAGAGTTAGGACCTTCATGATAAAAATAGAAAAAGTTATTATTTATTAATATTGGGTTTTAAGATCTAAAAGAAAAAGATTTTATTCAGATTCTGCTGCAGTTTCTACAGCTTCTGTACCATCTGCATCAGCATTATCAGATGAATCATTATTTTCAGAATCTTCTGCATAAGTTTCTGCTTCAGCTTTATAGGCCACATCAGATGTTTCTGAATTTTCTGTTTTATCTGCCAACTCACTCTCGTCACTTACTCCAGATTCTTTTCCAATATATTCTTCTAATTTATTATCAACATAATCTGCTACATCTTTAATACCTGAGGCAACTGCCTCTACTTCATATTCTTCTGCGAGCTGTTCAAGTTTGCTTAATGATTGGGCTGAACCTAAATTTCCTGTACGGGCAGCTTTTTCATATGCAGCATAGTGTCTAGCCAGAATACCATCTATCTTCCCTTGTAGAGTTCCTTCTCTTAATTTTGCTTGCTCACCATAATGTCTTGATTGTAGTTTTCCAGCCCTTGTTTCAGAAGCTGTTTTAGATAAAACATCCGGCTCATTAAAATGATATAGTTCATGCTCTATTACAGAATTGATGTAACTTTCTACAAACTCTTCTGCTTCTCTACCACTAAGACCACGTGCTTCTGCACGTCTCCATGCCACACTTTCTAAATTTTCTGCCAATGTGAGAATAGATTTATCAATGGTTGCTCCAAGAGCATTTTCATCTGATAAATCAACAACTCCAAACCCTTTTACATCCCTCCCTTCATCAATATCATTTGTCATTAGGTATCTAGCCCAATTCAACGCTCTCTCCCTTAAAATTGTATAAGACTCTGTTTCTGGATCATAAGTAGGCCTTTCAGAGAATTGATCAATAAACAAATTTCTCCTTACTCTTAATTCTCCATTAAATGTTTTCGACAGATCTCTACCATAATTATTACCCAACATATCACCATACGGAACAGCTTCTTTTACGAATAATTCAACATCTGGCATAGCTGAGTATTTACTATATGCTCGCTTTTCTTCCGGAAATACAATTAATCCTTGACTTTTTGCAGGTAATTCAACATACTCTACTAATGGTTTTTCAGCAAGAAGTCCATCCATCCTATCCATACTTTCTTCTGAATTGGTTACATATCCATATTTATTCAAATCTTCTTCAAGATAAGCATCTTTCCTGCCAGATGATGAGAATATTCTATATCCGTTCCATTTAGTATAAGTTATCGAATAGTCCGTTAAACCTTGCCATGTCTGGGCATTTTGATCATTCCTCCAAGCAAAGCTATGATTCTGGACCATTGAAGTACTTGCATCATGATAAGGACCACCTTCTGGAATAAAGCTTTCTAGTCTAGGTAAATCTAAGATCTCTTGAGGTGTAGGTGTAAGTGCTTCTTTGCTTGGATCAGGAAGTACTGAAATCCTAATAGATGGTCCAGAGTAATAACTACTTTCAACATGCGTAGTTCCTAAACTATTAGGTAAATTATCCATTTTTCCACCCAATATATTGTGACTATTTAACAGTAGTAAAACTAGTATATAAACCTTTCGGTTTTTGTATTAAGAAAAGCCATAAAATGCAATTAGAAACAGCTATATTTTGGCATGATCTTTCTTAGTGATAAGCACTAATCTATTACCATCAAGATCAAAAAAATGCTCAGAGTGTACTACATTATAGCTGTATTTATAAGCGAAATTCCTTAAAATTCCAATCTTATCTGAAACAATGCTCTGTATATTTTTTGTCTTTCTATTTAATTTATTTGTTTTGCTATTTTGTATGTCCTTAACTAATCCAGCTATATTGTCAGCTAAATCAACAGTAAAATTATACAATGTTTGAAATACGCTATCTAATTTCTTTAACAAAACTTTATGCAATGTTGCCCTCATTTTTACATTTATCAATTCTTTATAAATAACTTCAGCCTTTCTCTTATGGTACATCAATGTTTGAAGTGGTTCTCTGGGAAACTTTCTTCCAGCTTTAATGTTTTTAATGTGTTTCTCGACATAATTAAAATGATTATTTGCTATTTTTAGAAGTTTTTTATATATATCTTTATGAACATTATTTCTTTCTATTTTCGTTTTTATTCGTTTATTTAACAGCTTCCTATCATTTTTAAGCTCAAAAACAAGCGATTCATTAACTTGCTCATTTAATCTGTACAATTTTATTAATAAAAACATAATTTTACCTTTATTTTTTTTATTATTTTTTTTAGATAAATTATAAATATGGTCGACAATTAATTTTTCCTTTCCTAGATGGGATATTTCTTGCTCAATCCTACTGTTAATTGTTTTATCAAAGTAAATAGTACTCTCACTCTGAAATCTTTTTTCCACGCTTTTTATTAATTTATTAGCACTCTTTGAAATTTTTTTAGCTCTTATTTTAATCACCTAAATAATGAAGTTTATTTGTAACCCTCTGCTATTCCCTTTAGTCGGGCCAAGTTTGTTACAGCTTGTTGAGGATTTTGAACAACACGTAATTCGTCAGTTCCTCCCAATTTTTCTACTGTAGTTTGATATATTTTTAATCTATCATTTTTATCCAACGCATTTACTTTAGCTAGTGTCATGCTATCTTTTGCGCCCTTAATAGTTGCTGTATAAGCATCTTGGAATTTACTAAGCAAAGTTCCTATATCGCCTTCTCGAATAGCATTATTAGCTGCAGTAAGCCCCTCTTGTCCCAAAGCTTCATTTATCCTCTGCCTCATCATATACCCATATTGTTCAGCACCATGACCTTCTGCTTTAATTCCAACTGCCTCATTGTAAATTTTTGCAGCATCATTAAAAGCGTCCTCTCTCTTCTCCCCAGTAACTGGTTCTCCTGACACTTTACTGGTAAATTCTTTTGCAGCTGGATTTACTTTTTCTCTAGAAAGTTCTATTTCAGCATGGGGTTCAGTTCCTTTCTCTATTTCTTCTAATAATTCATCTACAGACATTTTCAATAAACAATATCATTCTTTTAATATTATTAATATAAATCTTTCGATTCCTATGGTTAACTTTGTATAATCTCAACTAAAACTATCAATGAAAAATCAATGAAAATTAGAATTTGTAAAAACTATTTTAACTAAAATTTTGTCTTATTGTATTATATTGTCTAAGTCCGTTAACTGCTCCTGTAAAATCCTCTGCGACTTTTAGTTCATCAACCCCACCTAGTGCTTCTGCAACCTGTTTATACAATTTAAGCCTTTCAGCCTTAGGTAATTCTAATGCGTTTCTGATATTTTGATCATCTATTGCGGCATTGTATGATTGTGTAAAAATTCCTTGATAGGCTGTAAGTAAATTACCCGCATCTTTATTTTGAATTGCTGTATAGGCTTGATTAGATAATTGAGTTCCCTGAGCTCCAAGACCAGCCATTTTTTCTTTCATCAATTGTCCATAATGAACATCATCATAACCATCTAACGTTAGCCCTATTTTTTCCAAATAAATCTTAGAAGTCAAATTAAATGCATCATCTCTATTTTTATCTAATGCATTCTGATCTAAAATTGCTCCGGGAAAGATTCTCGAAGCCCCATTGGCTTTCTCTCTAACATTATCGAATCCTGGTTGATTTTGAAGACTATTCCAGATTTCCAATGTTGTACCTTCTAATGTCATTTTTGATATATAATTTTAGTTTTAAATGAATTTTAATAAAATCCTTATGTAACTATTACTAAGTAATGAAACTTATATATAAACCTTTCGGTTTTTATTTATAAATAACTCTTATTAAGAAAACAACAAAACAATAGCACTATATTTTATAAGAAGCCCAACAAAACTGTAAATTACAAAATTTCTAAACCTATATCTTAACATTCCTGCAACCAATGAAAGTATGGAAGATGATAAGGGCAAAGTATTAAACACAAAAACCGCTAAATCACCATACTTATCAATGTATTTTTTTGTATTTTTATATTTTTTCTCTCCTATTACTTTGTTGATAACCTTATTACTCACTAAATACCCTATCACATAATCAATAATCTGTGCAACCATTGCAGTTGCCAATGCTGCTACAAGTAATATAGGAATGTTAAAATCTTCTATAAGATAGTATATAAAAAGAAGCTCAACAGGCATCAATAAAAAGAACAAATAGCCAGCAAAATGTATTGTAGAAAATGAAACTATATCCGGTTGCCTGCCTAGAAATATTTGACGCCCTATTGTAAAAGAGGAAAGGAGTATGGCTATGACACTAATTACTATTATGGGTATTATTGTTTTTGAACGCATATTAAACCTTCTCAAAAAGCTCAATAACTCTTTCCTTGCCCAGAGTGAGAATAAAAGGAGCTAGTTTAGGACCTCTATCCTTATTCAACAAAACATTATAAGCAGCTCTAAAAAAATCAGTATTTTTTATTTCAACTTTCTGGCAGATGTTATAAAATTCCTCAAACAATTGTTTTTGTTTCCATTCTTTTTCTTTCAAAGCCTTAACAACCAGTTGCAAAGCCTCTTTTTCCTTATTGCCTAATTTTAAGCCTTTAGGAACTTCCTCCTGCACTGTAAATTTAACATCCTCTGGAGCATATTTATCCAACCAATTCTTAGCTAATTCTAACCTTTTTTCAATCCTCTCCTTATCAAAAGAACTTAAAGTTTTTCTATGAATCCATCCTCTTGTGTGCAATATTCCACTTAATTCTTTTAAGGATTTATCTGGAAAAGTTTGCACTATAATTGCTGCAATAGAGTAATTTAACTGTACAGGCATCTTATCAGCAATATTATTAACTTGAGAAAATTTGTAAATCTCTACTAACTGCTTTTCTCTCTTCTCTTTCTTGTCTTTCTTCTCAAAAAAAATTCTTTCAGCCTCCTCATACCTGTCTGCCAAAAGAAAGAATTTATTTGAATGTAAATCAAAGTTTATAACCGTTTTAGGCTTATAAGAAGCCATCATAAATCTTAATAATTCCGGCTCTGCAAATTCTAACCAGTCTTTTAACGAAATGACATTTCCTGAAGATCCAGAAAGCTTTGTATCATCAACCATTAAAAATTCAGTAGGAGTTTGGAACGGTTCTTGAGATTTGAAAATTTGTCTGCAAAAAGCATGTCCAGTTTCAACTGAAGAACCAGCTGCAAAATGGTCTTTACCTGCAGTCTCAAAAGTTGTTCCGTAAATGTGCCAAGTCGCTGGCCAATGTAATCTCCATGGTAATTTTGCGTGTCCTTTTTCCGGCTTTACTTTCCCTTTGTGTTTGCATCCATCAACATAATCTCTATGCTGATTGCATATATATTCCACTTCTTTCCCATCCCAGGAAACTACTTTCGTTGTAGCTGATCTTCCACAATTTTCACAAACAATCATAACCGGAATCCAGCCTTTTGGCTTGCTGGATTTTGTAATATCATTCCATATCTTCCTTACTTCTTCTGATTTGTTAAGAACAGTTTTGATTGTCTTATCGTACAAACCCTTTTTATAAGAATCATAAGAAGATAAAATATTTGGTTTAATTACAAAATCCTCAATAACAGATACAACACCATCTGCAAAATAATCTGCCCAAGATTTAAAATCATCAACAGGACTAGGAACTTCTACTAAAGGTTTTCCTAGATAAGGTTCAAAGTCTTCTTTTTTTATTTCCAAACCTTGAGGTATTTTATCAAAATCATCAAAATCATCAACTATGAAATTATGCTCTGATTTTAAACCATTTATTTTCAAATTCTGATGGACAAAAGCAGGTATTAACAGCTCTGCTCTCGAATTTCCTATATGAAAGAATCCAGAAGGTGTCCACATTCCATGAACAACATGCTTTTTAGCCTTCCTTCCTTTAAGTTGATCAATTACCTTATCAACCCAGAGATAATATTCTAATTCAGATTCATTTTTGTTTTTATCCATTAATATTTAGAAATAAATTTTGTTTTTATAAATTTTTTTAAAATTCTTAACTATGTTTATCCATTCTACATATTTGATTTGGGAAAATACAAATTATGAAGTACTTTAACTGCATTTTTAGCGTCTATTGTTTTTAAACCAAAAATAATGCTAATCTCAGAAGCTTGGGAAACAGTTTCAATATTAATACCTTCAGAAGCAAGTGCAGTTGAAAGTCTTCCTAAAATTCCTGGAGTATGACTCATACCCTCTCCAACTACACACACCACAGACCGGTCATATTCAACACGAATACCATTTATATTATCAACCAAACCTTCTCTTACCATTCTGTCATTAATAGATTCTATCTGCTCATTATAACCTTCTGCAAAAGTTAATGATATAGAGTCTACCGCCGCTGTAAATTGATTTATTGAAACACCATGTTCAGTAAAGATACTCGATAGCCTTTCTATATAACCAACTATTTCGTCCATCCCAGTTTTTTCTACATACATAGCCGTAATTCTATCATTATGTGCAATACCTTCAACTACATATCCATTAGCTTCTTTAGTCGCAGTTATATATGTGCCATTCTGATCCGGATCAAATGTATTTCTTACACTCAATGGAATATTTTTATCAATAAGAGGTTTGAGCGTATCTGGATGCAATATTTCTGCTCCCAAGTAAGCTAATTCTCTCGCCTCCCTATAAGTCAACCTCTCAATTGTTTCGGGATTTTCCACAACATCCGGATGAGCTCTTTTTATACCATTTGAGTCTGTCCAATTTTCGTATAAATCAGCATCAAGTGCATTGGCTAATATTGCTCCGCTTAAATCAGAGCCTCCTCTTTGAAAAGTCATGTATCTGCCATGCTCATCAATGCCATAAAATCCTGGAACTATAATTACCCTATTACTTCCTTCTAAAGCAGGATTTAAAGATGCAGCTATTTCTTCATACGATGTTTCCTTAAGTTTTGCATTGCCGAAATTACCATCTGTTCTCATACCAATATCCTCAGGACGATATACCTGTGCATCTACACCACGCTTTCTTAAAACTCCAGCAATAATTTCTGAAATTATTATTTCACCATAAGGTTTTATTCCATCCAAATATTCTTCTCTATCAGAGAGGACATTGTTTTTCGCTTCATCTAACGACTCAAAAAGTCCAACTAAAAAAGAACTCTCAATTTCGAAATGATCTGTGATATCTATAAATCTTCTATAAATATCTTCCATATATTCCGGTTGACCAAGACCCCTAACAGTTTCTTGGCCCATTTGTATCAACATATCAGTTACTTTTGTATCTTGTGAGTATCTTTTACCTGGTGCTGACATAACATTTACTCTTCTAGCAGGATTTGAAAGTATTATATCTATTACTTTTTCCAGATTGCGTCCATTTGCAACCGATGTTCCCCCAAATTTTGTAACAATTACCATTTTAAAATCTCATCTTAGAGTAAGTCTATTAATCCTCAAACTCATCCATCAAATCGTTAAAACTATAGAAATCGGCGAATGATTCATGATCATCATTTTCAGATTCCAGCAGGTCATATTCCATTGATTTCATTATTTTTCTCCTCATTCTTTTTACCATTAAAATAACAAGTTTTATATATTTAATATAAAAACATTATGTTACTATAATAACAAATTTAAATATGGGTATTTTTAATGGTAAATATAAGTCACTTAGTCAAGAAATATGTAAGTGAAAATTCTTTTTTGTTAGAAGCAATGAGCAAGGAATTAATTAGTCATGGAAATTTAGCTGAGCAATTAAGGCCGGATATTGAGCTAGAATTGGGAAAAAAGGTAAAAGAGTCTGCAATTGTGATGGCTCTGAGAAGGTATGCTGAAGAATTGCAGGGTTTCGACAAAAAAATAAAAAAATTCAGTTTTAAAGGTGAAATAATCATGAGGACAAACATTATTGATTTCAATGTCATTAAATCCAATAATTTATTGAATAAAATAAAAAATATTTATAATTTAGTCAATTTTGATAAAGGGGATACATTGAATATTATTCTAGGAAGTAATGAAGTTAGTATTGTTACGAATGAAAAATACAAGGATAAGCTCTCTAATTTTCTAAAAGGGGAGAAAATCCTCAATAAAGAATTTGATTTAGTTGCTTTAACAATTATTTTTGAAGGTAAAAATTTTCTCATGACTCCCGGAGTTATCTTTACAGCAATAAGAAAACTGGCATGGGAACAAATAAATATTTTTGAAATAATATCAACAATGACAGAATTAAGTTTTATTTTAAGCAAAAAAGATTCTATGAAGGCTTATAATACACTACAAGAGTTAGTGGGAAAATAGACCATAAAGGATCTGACCTCAGTGAGACTAACTCCAATAACCTTTAAAAATATCAATCTTTTACATCAATTTATGGTTGATACTTTAGACAATGTAATTAATGAAGCCCAGAAAAAATATGGATTACCAGTTACTGCAGAAAATAGACAGGAATATGATGAATTTTTGCAAAGGGTATCAGTTTTGCATCCAGATTATTTTGAATCTAAAGAACCTACCACAGAAGATAAACAATTTAAGTACCCTCGATATTTTGGTTTAGCAGTTGATATAGTATTGATATTTGCCCGTATAATTGGGGAAATGGTAGTTAAAAAAGATGGTTTTGATGAAGAAGGGACATTTATAGATAGCCATGAAAAATTGCCCCTAATTAGATCATACGGACAAATTGATCTTTGGCCAGATGAAGATCTAGGTTTATTATTTTCAAGAAGAGATCTCAATCGTAGAAAAAACGAATTACAGGGATATAGTGAGATTATAGATGAGGTCTTAAGTGATCCATATGTAGTCAAAAAGATTGGTAATGGATTAACTTATGAAAAGAATGTCAATATAAAATAAATTATTTTAAATTTCATTAACAAATTATGGGTCCAAAGGGATTTAAACATTGTATTTCTAGGAAATTTAACCTACACCATATTATTAAATCTCCATTTTATTTTTTTATCATAATTTATTTTATTTTTTGCTCTAATTCCTCAAGTTTTTCCTCTATCCTGGTCAAACGATTAATTATAACGGCATGTACATAAACTGGGTCTATACCAACAGCTGTTGATGGATTTTTAATTTTGTCCATAATGTCCTTAACTTCTTCTTGTGTTTCCATTTTCTCACCTCCAAAGTTTTAATAAGAATGGGCCCATAGGGATTCGAACCCTAGACTTCAAGATTAAGAGTCTCGCACTCTTTTCTGCTTCGCATAAACTTTCGCTACGCGGAGTACCAGACTGAGTTATGGGCCCAATTGAAAATTTAGAACTAATCATTATTTAAAAAACTAACTAAACCATCTTTAAATTTCCAGTTATTTTATCAATCTTTTCTTCTGAATCAGGGCCAACACCCAAGCATGTAATAGTTCCGGGTTCAACAACTGTATGCCCAGCATCTTTAATCAATGCAACCTTTATTCCCTCATTTTCCAGCATACTCATATATTTGATCAATTCTTTTTCATCAACAACTTTAAGGACGACCTTTTTTCCCCCTCGGTCTTTCCATTTTTCTATAATTTTTTTGTCTGACTTTAAAACACAATCCACAGAAGCATGACTAACTTGTGCTGACATTTTTCCTCGAGGCAATTTTAAATCTTCCCTGACCAAAATAACTTGTTTATATTTCATTTTTAATTTTTAATTTTATTAATTACTATTTTTAAATTATTTTATTTGATTTTATTTTTATTGTTGTTATTTAATTATTGAAATTTTTTCATTGTAAAATGTTTATTGATTAAGGATGCAAGAAGAGGAAGAATAATTAAATTTCCATAACCTTCCCATCAAACTCAATCTTAGGATTCTTAAAAACCTGGTCTAAATGTATTATAGCATAAATATTTCCGCCAAACCAGTAATTGCTTCCTATGCCAATATGTGCTGTACCTAAAACCTTATCATCAACAATTGTTGCTCCAATAATTTTTGCTTTAGGATTCAATCCTATACCTAGCTCACAAATTCTCCTAACACTGCCAGGATGTTTTGCCACAGAAGCAGCCCAGTTTAAAGTATTTTCAAGCTCTTTTGCTTCTTTACCCCCACTTATTTCTATTATATTTCCATCTTCAACTTTAAGGGTTATTGGTTCTTTTGCTAGTATAGTTCCGTTTTGAACCCTAGAACTGCCATCAATTACAATCTTGCCTTCTATTCTTTTCCCGTTAGGGGGTGCATAAACCTCTCCAGCTGGTAAGTTACCACCAGATCCTGAGATTGTGTAGTTACCGTCTGCAGATATCCCATTAATACCTTTTATATTATAATACAAATCAGTTCCAGCTTTTGTTGTTATATGTATCTCATCAGTTTCATCAAAAAGTTGCCTTAACTTTTCATGGCTTGCCTGGAATGGCTTATAACTAACATCCATTGCTTCTATAATCTGTCCAATTTTGTCTGTATTTAGATCCCCTAAACTCATTGCAGAAACAAATCTATGGTTTTTTTTCCTTACCCATCTCCTAAAACTCTTTCCAAGCTCTTTTATATTTCCTAACTTATCAGACATATTAAGTATTATTACGTTACCCTCCTGCAGCTCAGACAAAGAGCTTACAACATCCTCATCTGCAACATCTCCCCTACTTTTTATTTTTTGAAAAACAAGCTTTGTGTCTAAACTTAATTGTTGTGCTGCAAGGTAATAAGCTCCGGACATAACTGCAGCTATATTCTTATTTCCTAAACCCGTGTCTCCTACGACAAGAATTTTCTCATCCTTTACATTAAGGCAAGGAGCAAATATCTTCTTTATCTGAAAGCTAAGTTTTTCTGACAACTCGTAAAGATTATTTTTCTTCAGCCAACTCAAACATTCAACAGTCTCCATTTTAATTATAGATTTATTTGTCTATTTTAAAGGTTTTGGAAATATTTTTAATTTTTATTGATTTTGGTTTTTTGTTTTAATGGGTTGTATCATTACATCTACTAAGAAGTTTCACATAGTGTCTCATTCACAATATATTTTTAAATACTTCTCTATTCTTAAAATGCAAATGGATATTGGAGAATTAGTATTAAATCAAACTGAAGATGGTAGTACGGTAACTTTTGATATAGAAGAATCAAAAATTCAATTAGAACCTTGGGTAAAAGAAATATTAATAACAGCAGCAAATCCATATTATCAAGAAGAATTTGTTCCCCATGTCATGAATACTTTCAGTATTGATGGATATAAATATGGCAAATTTATAAAACCTATTAGAAGAAAGTTAAATGTTTCAGATACAAATCCCATGTTTGCTGCATTATGTATTGCCTTAAAAAATGATCTAGTGTCCACTGAAGAAATTCTAGATGGAAAGAATATGGAAGAGGAGTTACTCAGGTTTAAAGTACGTATACGAAGATTAACTAGAACAGATAAAGGCATCATGGCTGAAATTTATAATTACGCAATAGAGCATCATGGCGTTGCATATGGAGAAATTTCAGAAATTTCGCAATATGGCTATGGATTTAGAGGTTCTAAAAACTTAGGCATCAGTAATCATGCACAATTAGCTTTTTTTGCACATATTTATACGCATCTTATGCATAATCAAGTTGAGGAACAATTAACTGGACACCAATTAGATGCGCTAGAGGCATTGGTTGTTAAGACTGACAGAAAGGGAGTTTATAACTTTAACCCAAAAAGAGTATCAGAAAGTGTGACTTACTATCCTTCGAATCTTGTTCGTCGGGATTTTGGTGTCCAAACTTCAATGGACGCAGTACTTAAAGCTCTTGATTTGGGTTTTTATACCCTACTTTTAGAGGTGGACATTCCGGCTTTTCTTGCTTTGAATCATACTGACATGGATTTTTTAAAAATTACTCAGGATGACTCGGTTGCTCTTCGCAGAAATAGTCAGAGAAGACAACGCATTTACAAAGGACTAGGTATACACACCAGAACTCAACTAGCTCCATATATTTTTTTAGTCACAAAATTGGATGAGCATGAGATGGATTCGTTAAGAAGTGCACATGCATCTCCAGATCAAGACCCTATGCAAATAATCTATGAAAAATTTAAAATGCCAGAACATTCAGCTTTACTAGCACCTAACAAATATTTTGCTGCAAAACGTGAGATGGCAGCAAAAAATTAGTATCATTAAGAAACGAGATAATATATATTATTCATTTCCCAAATCTTTTTATATCTTTGATATAATAATAACTTAATGGTTGACATAATCCCAAAAAACCTAATTATAATATTTTTAATAATTATTGTTTTCATAATAATATTCTCTTTCTTAATTTTCCTAATGTCAATAAAACCAGGAAAATGGCCTATTGAATTTACTCCAGAAAGCTTTAACCTAAAATATGAGGATGTTGATTTTGAAACTTCTGACGGATTAAAGCTAAAAGGATGGTTTTTACCTAGCGATAAAAGCAACAACACCATAATTGTAATGCATGGCTACCCAACAAACAAAGCTGATGTTTTACCATTCTCAATGTTCTTATTAAAAAAATTCAATGTTTTTCTGTTTGATTTCAGAAGCTTTGGAGAAAGCGAAGGAAGCTATACAACTGCTGGTTATAAAGAAGTTAATGATTTAGATGCAGCAGTTAAATATCTAAAAAGCAGAAAAGACGTAAAAAATATAGGTGCTTTAGGTTTTTCCTTAGGAGGTTCTGTTGCGATAATGAATAAAAATAATGATATTAAAGCAATTGTTACTGACAGTGCTTATTCAAATCTTAACAATATGATAGAAGTAATGTACAAAAATTTTTATTTTTTAAAATATCCATTTGTTCAACTAACTAGAATTTATAGTAAAATATTTTTTAATGTAGATACTAAAGACGTAAGTCCAGCAAATTCAATAAAAAATATCAATAAACCTATTTTAATAATACATGGAAAAAAAGACAGCCAAATACCAGTTAATGAAGCGCATATATTGCACAATGCAAATAAAAATACAAAGCTTTGGATTGTAGAAAACGCAGACCATGGAACAACTTATGCCTTGAATAAAGAAGAATATGAAAATAGAGTTTTGGAGTTTTTTGAAGAGAATTTAAAATAAAAACAATAATGAAAAATTCAATTAAGTTCAGAAACAATTAAACAATTATTAGTTAAGATTAAAATTAATTTACAACTAATATATAAAACGCAACAAATAATTAAAAATAATAATTTGGTGTTTTGCTTTAACAAAATCTTTATTGCAAAACACAACTTAAAATTGGTTGTGAACAAAAAGAGATAAGATAAAAATTTCCTTAAAAAATACTTAAAGAAATTTTTCAAAGCCAACGAAGTTGGTGCCGAAAATCAAAGATTTTCGAGCATATTAATAATAGTCTTCATTGTAATAACGATATTAAGCTGAAAATAAAATAATGAGTTAACAAGTAATTGTGTATCCTGGGATATTAAAAAATTAAATTATTGTTGAAATGACTAGAAGAGAACAAATAATTGAAATTCTAACAAAAGGAGAAAAATCGGCACAACAGCTTGCAAACGATTTCAAAGTTGAATTATTTGAAATTCTAGAAGATTTAAAGCATATTGGGTATTCAATAAAACCAAAAAAACTATTACAAAGACCTGCACAATGCAAAAAATGCAGTTTTAAATTTAAAGAAAGAAGCAAAATCAAAAAACCAAGCAAATGCCCCAAATGCAGATCAGAGTGGATAATGGCTTCTTTGTTTAGGGTTGAATGATAAGTTCAATACTTTTTGCGAAGCTGAGAAGTGATTATGAGGTTTGATAGTAGAAATTAAGGCATTATGCGTACCTTATATTTTAGAAAGTTGCTTATTACTAGGAGTATATTGAAGTGCAGGTAATTGTTCTAATGAAGTATTAGCAACTGCTAAACATGCTTGTGACTCTTGGTATACATCCGGAAAATTTTTTTCAAAGATATTAAGTAATAAATCTCTTTGTTCTGGATTTCCTCCTGCACCTTGTATCATTTGGTCTGCACTTTCTGGTGTATAAAATTGAAACAACATAAATCTACTTTTTGAAGCTCCCTGATTTCTTCCCATACTTGGTAAAAATATTCCAACCTCATTGATGTATAGAGGTTCACTAGCTTCGGTGTTCACAATTTCATCTGAATAAGCGGGTACATTTTCAGTATCATATTTTCTATTTACTCTTGTAATAACCTTCTTTGTCATACGCTTTTTGGTTAACCTTCCAAAAAAATTTCTAACTTCACCAGTATACTGTTGATCTCTTGTAACTGGTTCAGCAACTCCTGTTTGAATATACCACTGTGCTGGTTGATGAGAATTAACCAATAATACCAAGTCTTTAACTAAATCTAATCCTGATTCACTACGTATTTGTCTCAGTAAAGATGGATCCATCCCATCATAGGAGCCTGCAAATACATTTAGTAAACCTTCATGTACGAGTACAGTATGTTTATAAGTTCCAGTGAACTTCCTTATTAATTCTGGTGTTGAGGTAATACCCGGCCTTGGTATACTTGTCAATGGAACACCTTCATGAAAAACAAAAGGTCCAGCCTGCCATCCTCCAAAATACATATCTTGGTTTTTGATTTCATCCCTAATATTGGTCGTTCCATTTGCCCTGTGTCCGCGTCCATAGTTCAATTTTTTATCAAAAATTTCAGTGTGAAACATAACTCTAGAACCTGTTCCTTTCATTATTTGATCTAAATTTTTAGTTGTCATAGCTAAATATTATTATTTAGCTACTATTTAAATCTTTCTATTTTGTAACTATAATTAAGTGGTGAATAAACCTGAGTTTAAGGGTGTGTGGTGGGGATAATGATGGTGGGGTGGTATTATTATTTTTATTCTAATGAAACAAAATTTAATGAAAAATTGTAATATTCCGTATTGTAATGGATATATCAAACCTCATAATCTATCAGTCTATTCGTTCTGAAAAGAACGTTCTATTAATAGTGGTAGGGCAAAACGTCATCTAATGGGAAATTAGACGATTTTTGCCATTATTCAATAAAATATATAAACCCATCAAAACCTCAAATTCTTATGATAAAAGCAGTTTTATTTGATTTAGACAACACATTAATTGATTTTATGAAAATGAAAAGGCTTAGCTGCGAGGCTGCCATAGATGCTATGATAGGCGCTGGATTACATATCGAGCATGATAAAGCCATAAAAGTGCTTTTTGGGCTTTATGACAAATATGGATTAGAAGAGAAAACAATCTTTCAGAAGTTTCTTACTAAAATCACGGGGAAAGTTGACCACAAAATATTGGCAAATGGCATTGTAGCATACAGGAGAGTTAGAACAGGCTTTTTAGAGCCATATCCTAATATTGATTATGTTTTATTGAAATTGAAGGACAAGGGAATTAAACTAGGCATTGTGACAGATGCTCCAAAGCTCAAGGCCTGGATAAGGCTTGCTTCCATTAAATTAAGCAATTATTTTGATGTTGTTGTTACTTTTGAGGACACCAAACAGCGAAAACCATCTAAATTACCTTTCAAGGCCGCATTAAAGCAATTAAGGCTGAAACCATCAGATTGCCTAATGGTAGGCGACTGGCCAGAAAGAGACATCAATGGTGCAAAAGCTTTAGGTATGAAAACATGCTTTGCTAGGTATGGCAATCCTAAAATAAAAAAATCTTATGCTGACTATGAAATTTCTAATATAAAGATGCTTCTTGAAATTGTTGGAAAATAGAAATAAAGCCGATATAATGAATAAATTTAACCAAACATTTATATATAATTATACATATTTCCCATAAATTGCTTATATAAATAACCTTGAGGTGGTTTTAAAATGGTAGAAGCAAAAACGGTAGAAGGAAGATGTATGAAGTGTAAAAAGCAGGTTAAAATTAAAGACGGTAAAGAAATTGTTATGAAGAACAAGATGAAAGCTATGAAGGGCGAATGTCCTAAATGCGGAACAAAAGTCTTCAGGATTCTAGGTAAGGCTTAAATTAATCTTTTTTCTTCTTTTTTTTGATTGTTCATAAAGTTTATCTTTATGAACATAAGAAATTTTTTCAAAAATTTCTCGCTTTTTATATAAATTCTTTAAATTTTATATAGGTTAAATATAAATATATAGAAAATACCCCATATCAAATAGTGGGGTTAAACATAATACTCTAAAACTGATTTATATATCAAAGCCTAAAGCTAAGATATAAAAACATAAAAATCTCTTTTTATGCTATATGGAATTTGAAAAATCTTCATGACACGCGAAAATCGAAAGATTTTCTGTGCCCTGGAAATCTACGATTTCCATGGAATCAGAATAAAAGTGTTATAAACCCCGCTATACCTTTTCTTTGCATTATTAATTACATTTTCATTTATAAATAATAATTCTACCCATATTCATAACTGTATAGATTAGCACTCACTATTCACATTATTCTGCTACTTTATTCACCACTTTATTGTGATAAAAACCGAAAGATTTAAATATAAACTATGCTTCATTGTATAAATATAATTAAAATGGCTATTGACAATTCATTAGGGCGTGAGGATAATAGGGATGTTCCTCTAAATTCTATCGAAGATTTATTTAGGTTTTATTCTAATAAGGGGGAAGTGCAGAAAATTAGACAGTTGCAACAAGATACTGGTATACAACCACCTGAAGATGCTGTACAGCAACTATATGGGTTTCTTTTAGAAAAAGTACAAGCAAACATCTCTCCACACGCAAATACCACTAACTTGGATAATATTGAGAGACTTTTTGAAGAAACAGGTGTTCAAGCTCACGTAAATGAAGAATCTGTCCAAAGAGCTTACGAAAAAATTATAAGTACATCTTACGGTCCAAATGGCGTTGATACATTATTAAGAATAACAGGGGTTAAACCTTCTGAAGAGATGGTCCAGAATGCTTATGTTCATCTTTTGGAAGGTCACCACATAGAAAGATTTGTATCTTTAGCGAGAGCAACGGGAATTAAATTACCAGAAGATTATGCAAGAGAAATATTTTTAAATCTTATGAACAGTCATTCAGACAAACTTGGCTCCGTTATTGAAGTATCTGGAGTTAAACTATCGGAAAATGATGTGTCAGATCAATATTTTCAATATGCAAGCATTGGAAGATTAGACAGTGCTAAAAGATTAAGAGAAGCTACGGGTATGACACCACCTGAAGATGAATTTAGAAGGAGAGTTAATGATTATTTAACTAGAGCCCGTACAAATAGAAGAAAATTAGAGGATAATTCAGGGAAACTTGATAACAGAAATATATCTAAGGTACAAATAGGACGACTAGATCAAATTAAAAACTTCCATTCGGAACAATACGTGATTCCATCCCAACATATTCTCACGGAAGTTCAAAATTATATAAGCCAAAACATTTTTTATCAAAAATAGTGATAACCCCGTCATTCTTCTTAAAAAATCAGTTGTAAGAGAAAATAATTTAATCTAATAGTTCTCATAATGAATTTAAAATTTACAATCAAAACCCTGTCTCTTCTTTGAGCTTTCGCATATATGTATAAACATCATTTCAACCTCGGCACCACCTTATAAGCAACAAAAGCTATTACTATCACTATAATCCAAAACCAGAATTGATTTATGATTCCAGAAGCAAGCAGAATCAGATTTAATACCAAAACTATAATCAAAATGATTGATATTTGTTTAATATTCATTCTGATATAAGAGTATTCCCTATACTTCTACGGGCCCATATTTTATCAATCTTTTCTTAATTCTCATAAATAACAAGTTGTTCTTTATCTCAATCTGCTTGTGAGTATAATATTTGTTTGTAAAGGTAACTATGTCAATCTTCTCAGATCTAGAATTAATATTTGCCACCCCCACGCTACTATTTTTATGGTATTGCTGGTATATATAGTTATGGATTTTCCGTATATATAATATGTATACTATTATATTAAACCACGACTAAAATTATTTAATTTATAAACTAGTTTTACTTCTTATGTTTTACTTTCAAATGATGCAAATATTCATAAATAAAAGCAATTATATTGGCAAATATATACACCATTATTACAGAAACTATTGCAGTGGAAAGAAGTAAATTTTCTGTTAAAATTAAGAGGTTTTTAATTAATCCTGTATTGCTAAAAATCAATACAATTGCTGTCAAAAACAAAGACACAAGGTAATATTTATGATTGTCTTTGTCTTTTAAATCTCTACTTATTAAAAAATACAAAGCAATGAGTATTATTAAGTTCAAAATTAATGAAGTGTAACTTATGAATGTAAATATTACAAATACTGCAAATAGTATCAATATTACCAAAACAAAAATATCTATCATTTTTAAAATAAATGCGGGAGACAGGATTCGAATGCAGACTGTCAAGCAATGCTTAACAATTACCTGCGTAAGCACTAAGCTAACAGGTGTCTCATAATACTCTAATTAGCCTAAGCCTGTCCCGTTTGGCCACTCCGGCACTCCCGCATAATACAAACAAGAACTAGTTCATTTAAAAATATTCTTATTTCTTTTGCCAATTATAGCTTCTTAATCTAGCACTTTTACCATAACCACAAGAACTGCACTTGTGTTTTCTAATGTGGTATGTGCGAAGTCCGCAGCGACGACAATGTATCATATTCTTCTTTCCAGACTTCTTGCCCATAGATGCAGTTCCTTTAGACATTTAATAAACACCTAGAAATTAATTTATTCTGGAGAAATAACAGTTATCGTGTCTCCTCTTATAAACACTACTCCTAGCTTTCTTTTTACCTCATTATCAATATGCTCTTCAGCATCCTCTAGCACTACATTTATATGTATGTCAAATGATTTTAACTTACCAATATATGTCTTATTATTCTTGAGTTCAACAATTACCCTTTTGTCTCTTGCTTTATTAAGAGCATCTAAAGGTCTAGAAGGTTCTGCCATTTAATACACCCCGTACATAATAACAGAGTTTTGGTATTTGTATTTAAATGTTTGTGTTATTGTGCGTTCCCTCACACCAGTGTATTGGGGTGTGTCTATGACACCCCCCCCCGAGACTACTTGAGATGATGCAGTCTCGGGGCATCGAAGATGCCCCTATACACTGTTTTACGGGAACGTAAAATTTTAGAAATTTATATAAACCAACTCTATATTCTACTAAATATGGCAATTTCACAATTAAGGTCCTTAAAAAAACCATCTGGCGGAAAGTATAAGCAGCAAGGAAGGAAGAAAAAAGCATATGAGCTCGGTAGGGAACCAGCTTTAACAAAGCTTGAAAAAAAAAGGTCCAAATATGTCAGGACAAAAGGAAACCATAGAAAAGTAAGATTATTAAGCACTGACACCGCAAATTTATTTAATCCAAAAGATAAAAAGTACGAGCAAGTAAAAATAAAAACAATAGTAGATAATCCAGCTAACAGACATTTTGTAAGAAGAAACATAATGACAAAAGGCACAGTAATAGAGACAGAAAAGGGCAAGGCTAGAATAACATCTAGGCCTGGTCAAGATGGGGCTGTTAATGCTGTTTTGATTTAATAATAATTAATCAGAAGTTTATAAATCAGAGGATGTTTACAAATTTTATAAAAATCTTAAGCAAGGTTCAAGAACAATGCTACTACAACCATACTTAAAAGCAGCTTCGAAATCTCCATTGTGGGTAGCTGATCACTATGAGCCAAAACAAGATCCAGTTTCCCTTGTTTGCTCTAACCAGCTAATGTTAGAAATTTTTGTTCCCTTAAGCAGACATACAGTCTTTTATCAGCCCACTAAGGATCAACAATTAATAGCAAGTATTAGACAAGATTTATCGGAAAGGGAAGATGTAATTATTGATTATGGAAAATTAGGAAGAGATAAACTTTCAAATTTAAGCTTTGCCACAGGATCCGTTCTTGAACCTCCATTTGAGCCAGGTACTTTTGACAATGTATACTTTGATTTAGGAGAGATGGGAACTAGAAATTCTAGAGGATTTGGTTGGAGAGAACCTTGGCAAAATAGTTTAATTGCTTTAGCAGAATATGTTGAAAAGTTGAAATCTGGTGGACATTTATTTTCTAGAGTACCAATTGCAAGTGCTGCAGCTGCAGATTATGTAACTGATGTAGTTAGTAGACTTGTAGAACAATATGCTGGTTCCGAAGTTGAACAAAAGGAAGTTCTAAAAAGTGAATATAAAGGTGATTTTGTTTACGACTTAATGATTAAAGTAAGGAAAAAAACACATATTGATGCAAAGGCTATTAGAGAACGTACAAAACAAGAAGACTTCGAACTGGATATGCCTGAGTTTCCCATCGGTGTTCCTGATCTTTCTACAAATACTGTTTTAGTAACAACCGACGCAGATCTAGAAGCACGTTTAAACTAGCTAAGTACTTAATCGAAGCCCAAAATTCTCATCAATCTTATTGCTCATCTTTATGATACAAATCCAGGAAAACTATTTTATTATTGCCTTTTAGATAAGCATAAGAAATCCTGAATGGCCGTATGTGCAATTCCCTCGTACCCTTTCTTGAATACCTCATAGGTTTTCCAATTTCAGGAAATTCAATAATCTTGGCTATTTGTTTTTTGATTTTTTCCTTTAAAGCATTATTCTTTATCTTCTCAATTTTCTTTAAGAATTCAGGACTATGATTTATGTCTAGCATTTGGATAATTTTTTAAGGAATTTGTCCATAGGCATTGAAATAAATTCTCCCTTTTCATATCTTTTCCATGCTTCTTCTGTCCTTCTGGCAAATTCAAGATCTTCTTCTAAATTTTCACTGAGTTTACTGGCTTTTTTCATAATTAACTTATCATCATCTTGGATTATAAGTAATTTATCCCCTACATGCAATCCTTTTCTCATTTCTTTAGGTATAACTACTTGACCTTTCGAACTCATTTTCGTTATAGCAACATCCATATTTATCACAAAGTAAGATTAGTCTTACCTAATATATAAACTTTTCGTTTTATGTCAATAAGAATTATTACAAGCCTAAACTCTCATCAATATCTTCTGCCATGCTTCTTAAATCCTCGCAAGTCCTTCTCAGATCCTTTTCAACCTCGTCTATTAACTCTCTTAAGTTATCAACCCTTAAGATATAGCCTCTAGGCGCTTGTACCACAATACCAGATTCAAGTAATTTATGGATATGATGCACAACAGTTCCTCTACTTAAACCTAACCTATAAGCCAACTCATCGCTAGACAAAGGTATTCCTCTTTTTGCTGTCTTAACCAGCTCTATAAAAACTCTAAAGCAACTTTTGTCCTTATCCCTTAAATTAAACAATCCTAAAGAACTGCCTAACCATTGCAGTTCCTGATTTACATTCTTTTGCACAGGCTTTCTGATGTTCATTATTGTTATTCGGTGTATGTATCTCATATTATCTTTATTAAAAAATTATTTATTTAATGAAATTTAAAGTTGTATTTCTTCAAAACCTTTGAAACAGTAGTAGCAGTACGTAATGTTCTTCTGGCAGTTTCCGCCTTATTTCCAGTTTCTGCAAAAACTGATAATATTTCACCTTCATCTTGCTCTACAGGAAAAATAGGGCCATTAATATGTCCATGCCTTTCCCAACACAAGACATACCTTTCAACAGTTTCAACTCTATGATTCATTCTCGTTGCAATTATACGAATTAACCTTCTTTTTTCTTGGAATTCGATTGGTTTTTCATAATTACGAATCAATTGTGAATAATCATCAATTATCCTTTGACTTTCATCATATGAAAGATATCCTATATGAGCCTGTCGACTTCCATCAAATCTTAGTCTCGCACCACTACGCGGCAATGGCTCCCGACCATGCTCCCTCAATTTTTGAGTTAAACTATGGTGTTGGTAATTCGTTCTTCTCATAACTTCTGAAACATTTCCACCTGCTTCTTCATGAATTGATAATATAGTAGTTAAGTTCCATTCTAAACCCAATCCATATTTAATTTCACTTGTGGTTAATCTTGGCAAGGATAAATCATCAAAAATATTCCTTAAGGATATTTGAGCAATACCAAGTTCCTTTGCTAATTTGGTAGTGCCCCTATACCCTAGTTGATTTGATAAAAACAAGTAATCTATTAGTGTAAGTCCTGTATCTTTTACAGATCGATAATACTCTTTATTTTCATCTTTTGTGTATTTCCTAAGATTTTCTATTACTTTTGTGTGTACTTTACTTTCTAAACAATATATGTCATAACCAAGGAAATTTACAAGCATATCTTCAGCAACTCTCATGTTTAACCAAGTTAAAAACCTTGCTTTATTTAAATCTTTTGCTCATTTATATACTAAAACATAGAAAAGTTTATATACTAGTTGATATTACCATAGTTTCGTTGATTTAAAGTCAACAGAAAATAATAAAACCAGGAGGCAGCGGAAAATCGAGATTTTCTGGCCTCCTCGTAAAACTCGGAGGTACTAAAATGAAAGGCGGAGAAGGTTGTAACATCTGTTAATTCAGCTTAATAATTAAAATTTTATTTTTTTATTTTTTAATTATTACATTTATTTAATGGAAATTCATTATCGAAAATAAAAAATGACAAAAGAAGAAAAAAAACAGAATAAAGAAAAAAAGTCCGAAGAAAAATCAAAGGACAAAAAACCAACAGAAAAGGAGGTTATTGCAGAACTAACAGAAACTCTACAAAGAACTCAAGCAGAGTTTGAAAACTATAAAAAAAGAGTTGACAAAGAAAAACAAGAGTTTGTAAAATATGCAAAAGCAGAATTAATACAAAAATTATTGCCAACAATAGATACTTTTGAAATCGCATTAAAATCCACTAAAGACAACGAAAAATTCGTAAAAGGCATGGATATGGTTTATGCACAATTAATGTCACTTTTACATACAGAAGGCCTAAAACCGATAGAAGCTTTTGGAAAAAAGTTTGATCCCTATCTTCATGAAGTTATGCTGAAAGAAAAATCAGATAAAGATGAAGGTATTGTTTTGGAGGAGCTGCAAAAAGGTTACATGCTCAATGATAAAGTTTTGAGGCATAGTAAAGTCAAAGTTAGTGAAAAGGACAATAAAAAAGAATCCAATAAAAAATAAACAATAACAAATGACGCAAAACTGATCAATTATAAAAAATAATTCAATAAACAAATAAAAGGTTATAATCATTAAAAAATAATAATTATCAATAATTTAATAATAAAATAAATTAAAATTTTGAATAAAATAATTATTGTACAAAAAAGGTGTTTAATTGGAAAAAAAGAGATTAGCAAAAAATACTCCAGTAAATGAGGTTTTGAAGCTAACCAATCCATGCAAATGCGAAGCATGCACTGTAGGATGTAGGCATGGTAGTGGTTTTTTAGTTGAAGAAGACATTCCAAGGATTGCAAAATTCATGAACATTTCAGAGGAAGTTTTGAAAAAAGAGTTTTTGGAAGAAGTTGAGAAATTCAACACAAAGCGTTTTAGACCAAGAATATTAAGAAAAGACAAACCTTATGGAAAATGCATCTTTTTCGATGAAGAGATTGGATGCAAGGTCCATGAAGTAAAACCATTGGAATGCAAAATTTCGATGGGATGTAAAGATTATGGTGAACAATTAAGCTTGTGGTTCATGCTCAATCATTTTGTAAACAAGGATGATGCAGAAAGCATAAGGCAATTTGCATCTTACCTAAAAACCGATGGTAAAACACTGGAAGGATCTGAATTAAAAGATTTAGTTCCTGACAAAGAAAAGTTAAAGAAAATATTGAAATTTGAAATATTATAATTATAAAAATAAATATTAGAAAATAAAAACAACTGATTAAAAAATAATAATATTAAAAATTGAAATTAAAAATTAATGAAAAATAAAATATTAAAACTAGTGCGGGTGAACAAAAAATGGCTGAAAAAACAAAAACAAAGAAAGAAAAGATAATTGGAATAGATTTAGGTACAAGTAATAGTGCTGCTTCTGTACTGCAAGCAGGCAAACCAACAATAATTCCTAGTGCAGAAGGTACAACTGCTTATGGAAAAGCATTTCCAAGTGTAGTTGCATTTACAAAAGATGGACAAATGTTGGTAGGAGAACCAGCTCGTAGACAAGCTGTCTCAAACCCACAAGGAACAATCCTTGCTGCAAAAAGAAAGATGGGAACAAAATTTGAGTATCAAATTAATGGAAAAAAATATACTCCACAACAAATCTCAGCATTTATTCTGCAAAAAATAAAGAAGGATGCAGAAGAGTTTATAGGAGAACCAATAAAGAAAGCAGTCATAACAGTACCTGCTTATTTTGATGATAATCAAAGGCAAGCAACAAAAGATGCTGGAACTATAGCAGGATTAGAGGTTGTAAGATTGGTAAATGAGCCAACAGCTGCTTCCATGGCTTATGGCCTTGATAAAATGGACAGGGAAATAAAAATTCTTGTTTTTGATTTTGGTGGCGGAACTCTAGATGTCACAATAATGGATTTATCTGAAGGAGTCTTTGAAGTCAAAGCCACCAGTGGAGATACCCAACTGGGTGGAACAGACATGGATGAAGCCTTGATGAATTTTATAATTGAGGATTTCAAGAAAAAAGAAGGCATTGACTTAGGTGAAGATGATACAGCTATGCAGCGTTTAAGGGAAGCTGCAGAAAAGGCTAAGATAGAGTTGTCTACGACAATGGAAACAGAAATTAATGTACCTTTCATTACTTCTCAAAATGATAGTCCAAAACATTTGACTATGAAGCTGGCTAGATCCAAATTAGAGCAGCTAGTGGAACCAATTATTCAGAAATGTAAGCATCCAATGGAACAAGCTATGAAAGATTCTAAATTAACAGTTAATGAAATTAACAAAATAATCCTAGTTGGTGGTCCAACAAGAATGCCTATTGTAAGAAAGTTTGTAGAAGATATTGTTGGAAAGAAAGCAGAGCGTGGAGTAGATCCAATGGAGTGTGTTGCACAAGGTGCAGCTATACAAGCAGGAGTCTTAGCTGGAGAAGTTAAAGACATCCTATTGCTTGATGTAACCCCATTAACTTTAGGAATAGAAACTCTAGGTGGTGTTTTCACAAATCTAATAGAAAGAAACACAACTATCCCAAGTAAGAAAAGCCAAATTTTTTCGACAGCCGCAGATAATCAACCAGCTGTTACTATTAGGGTTGGCCAGGGCGAAAGACCGATGTTTAATGACAACAAAGCTCTTGGTCAATTTGATCTGGTTGGAATACCTCCAACTCCTAGAGGAATTCCACAGATAGAGGTTACCTTTGATATAGATGCAAACGGTATACTGCATGTAACTGCAAAGGATTTAGGTACTAAAAAGGAGCAGAGCATTAAGATTACTGCCCCGAATAAGTTAAGTGATGAGGAAGTTGAAAAGATGAAAAAAGAAGCAGAGACTCACGCAGAAGAAGACAAGAAAAGAAAAGAAGAAGTTGAGACAATAAATCAAGCTGATAGTTTAGTTTACTCAACTGAAAAACTTTCCAAAGAGTTTAAAGGAAAAGTTGACAAGAAAGAGTTAGAGACAGTAAAAGGAAAAATCATGGAGTTAAAAGAATTACTAAAGCCGGAAAAGAAAGATGTAGCAGCAATAAAAACCAAAATGGATGAAGTCAATAAACTAGTCCAGAAAATGTCAACAGAGATGTATCAAAAAGTTGCGCAAGAGCAAGCTAAGAAGCAACAGCAAGGTGCACAAGCAGGAGCTAAAGACAAAGGGAAAAAAGATGAAAAAGTAGTTGATGCAGAGTATAAAGTAGAGGGTGAAGATAAAAAGAAAAAGAAATAATTTTTTTATTATTAATTTTATTTTTATTATTTTTAATAATTTAATATTTATTTTTATTTAATTGAAATGTAAATGACTAATGAAAAAATCCCTTCAAGAGAGGAATGTCTAGACATCTTAAATAAAAATAAAACTCCTTCTAATGTGATTGAGCATAGTAAAACAGTATGCAATGTTGCTGAAGATGTGGCTGATGGACTAATTAATAAAGGTATTAAAGTTAATAAAAAATTAGTGATAGCAGCAGCTTTATTGCATGATATTGAAAGAGAAAAAGAAAACCATATAGCTGAGGGTACAAAATTATTAAAAAGTATGGGTCTTTCAGAAGTTTCTGAAGTAATCAAAAAACATAGCCTATACGGAATAGAAGATGGAAGGGTACAGCCTAAAACAGTCGAAGAAAAAATAGTTTTTTATTCTGATAAAAGAGTTAAGGGAGATAAAATTGTTAGTTTAGTAGAAAGATTCAAAGATATTGAAAAAAGATATAAAAAAGATTTTAGCAAAGAATTTGAATTTGCAAAAAAGATTGAAGAAGAATTGCTACAATAATAAAAACTCAATTCAAAAATTACATTAAAATAAGTTTTAAAATAAAATAAAAATTGGAAAAATAATTAACAAAAAATATTGAAATAAATTTATTGTATTTAAAATGGCAAAGGATTATTACAAAACATTAGGGGTAGATAAAAATGCTACAAAAGAAGAAATAAAAAAAGCCTACAAAAAACTAGCTAAAAAATATCATCCTGATTTGAATAAAAGTGAGGATTCTGATGAAAAATTTAAAGAAATAAATGAAGCTGCTGCTGTTCTTGCAGATGACGAGAAAAGAACCAAGTATGATCAATACGGAACAACTGCTAATCAATTTAAAGGTTTTGAGGGCTTTGACTTTTCTGATTTTATGTCAGATGTAGGTGGTGCTGGCTTTGATTTCGATAGTATATTCGAAGGTTTCTTTGGTGGAAGAAACCCTTTTAGAACAAGAAGGGGTCCTAGAAGAGGTGCTGATTTAAGGTATGATTTGGAAATTACTCTTAATGAAGCTGCAGAAGGTATAGCAAAGCATATTGTTATTCCTAGACTAGAGACCTGCCCAAAGTGCCACGGTTCTGGCGCTGAATCTGAGTCAGATATTGTTAATTGTCCTGACTGCAATGGAAGTGGAATGAGGAGAAGAACACAAAGAACCCCATTTGGGATTTTCTCAACTACAACTACATGCGGTAAATGCAATGGCCAAGGAAAATACATAAAAAATGAATGTCAAGTTTGTGATGGTACTGGAATTGTTAAAAAAACAAGAAAGCTTGAGATTAAAGTTCCTGCAGGAGCAGAAGAAGATACAAATTTAAGAGTTTCTGGAGAAGGAGAAGCAGGTGAAAAAGGAGCAGAAACCGGTGATTTGTATGTCATAATCCATGTAAAAGAGCATGAAGTATTTGAAAGGCATGGCGATGATATTTACCTTAAAGTTCAGATACCTTTTACAGTAGCTGCGATTGGCGGTGAAGTTGAAGTTCCCACTCTAACTGAAAAAGCTAAATTAAAAATACCTGCTGGCACACAAAACAATACAATTTTCAGGATGAAAGACAAAGGAATTCCTTATCTCCATGGCCAGGGTAAAGGTGATGAAAACGTTGAAGTTGTTATAGAAGTTCCAGAAAGATTAAGCAAAAAACAAAAAGAAATTCTTAGGGAATATGAAAAAGAAAGCAAGAAGAAAAAAGGGATTTTTAGTAGGATATTTTGAAATTTTTATTTAAACTACCCTTCAATAATCTTAGAAACCTCATCAATCTTTTCAGGATTTAAGCTAACTTGCAATCCATATGAAGTAGGCTTTGAAAGAATAAATCCTTCTTTAATCAATTCCTTAACTACATTTTTTGCCGCTCCGGCAACATGTTTTGGCAAACCTTTAGTCAAATGTTCAACAGCTGTATGCTTTCCACCAATAATTCTTCGTCTGTATAACTTTCTTAAGATAATCTTTGCCAAACCCATAGCAACAATTAGAATACACTAACTATTTATACTTTTATTCACTATAATGGACATTCAAATATAGAAAAACATATAAACAAGCTAATATAATAATACATTACTATGGAAGAAAAAACCTCTTTTAGAGTAGTATTTGGAGATTCTCCAATAGTCAAAGTCATAGACTTCTTTTTGGACAATAGAGAATTTGATTATAGCCTAACAGATATTGCAAAAAACGCAGATATTGGATGGAGCACATTACATCTGTTTTGGAAAGATTTTGTGATGTTAGGAATGGTAATCAAAACAAGAAGAATCGGAAGGGCAGAACTGTACAAACTAAATATGAAGAGTCCACTAGTAAAGAAACTTATAGACCTAGATACAACTATCTCTAAAAAATTGATGCAAGAGGAAATCACAAAACAAAAATTAAAAGTTTCTGCATAGTAAACAATTTCTTTAAGAATTTGAGCAAGCAAGAAAAAAGGTATTTTAGGAAGGATATTTTAAAATTTCTTCTAATAAAAAATTAAAATTATTTATAGTTAGTCTTTTATATATTATCCAAAACCTTCTTCACTAGGCATTTTATCTATCCTTTCTTGAATTTGTAATGCTCTTTGGTCTTGATGAATGGCATGTGTAAGCCAGTGCTTGAAGTCATTTACATCCTCAAAAGATTCATTAAGAAGGTCAATAGCTTCTTGAATTTTTGGAATAATTTCTGTAAAAATTTTTCTAAGAGACTTAACTATACTATTAAGGCTTTCTCCCGGAATACCGCTATAGCCACGTGCTTGCGCATCTTCCCTTAACATTCTAAAAAAGGATCCAGCATCATAGAATCTCTGAAAAATTTCTCCAAGAATTCTTCGGATTCGTGAGTTAAACATGATTATCATATGACTTAATACCTTTATTTTTCTCCTAATATTTTTCCTCTCATCTTCTTTTAAACCAACTATTTGTCTAATGATTTTTTTACCTTTCTGTGGAAGAAAACGAGAATATCTTATTTCCTTATTTTCAATTCTAGTCATAAGAATTTCTACATCGTCTGCTCGTTCTACGAGCAAACTGAGCTGTAGAAAAGTTCGGTCAAATTGACGCCTAATATCAAAAAGATATTGTTCTGCTTGAGATAATCTCCAAACAATATCATGACTTTGGTCTCCTGGTTGGCTAATCATAGCACCGATTACACGCTGGTAAAACATATCTTTATCTTCCAAACCAGCAATAGTTCTTGGACGAGATGGATCTTCCTCTCTCAAAATTTCAACAAAAACAGCTTTTAAGTTAGTTAGCGTTTCAATTAAATGACGCAAAAGATCTTCTTCTTCAGAAGTAAGAACTGTCTCAGTCTGCAGTAGATGTATTTCCCGAAATTGTTCTTCGGTTATATCTGTTCCTTCTCGTTTAAATCTTTGCATGCAGTTAATATCCACTCATTGCAAACTTTATAAATATTTCTTCTATTGATTTCTTTAAATCTAGAACTAATCATGTCATTAAAATGATATTTATAAAAAGTTTTTATAAAGTTTTTTCTTCATGATTTCATTTATAAACATAATAGATCCTGCAATGTAGAATAATATATTAATTGTCAAAAAGAGTAAAAAGTAAAATGAGAGAATAAAATGTGAGGTGACGAATAATGTTCTTATAATATCAGTATAATAGAAAATAAGACTAGTAAAGAAGAGATAGATATAGTATGCAAAAAATATGACACTAGAAAGAATTATAGCATAGATCATACCCTTCCTATAGTTATCTGAAAGAAAATATACTGCAAGGAAAAAAATAAATGCAAAAAAGAGTATATAGAAAAAATTATTATAAAGAATATTATTAGCAAAACTCGTTTTGATATCAACCCCTAAAATTGAGGGTTGAATTAATCTACTTATATTAAAGACTGGAGCTAAAATAAAAACTAATATTGAAGAAAAAATTAATCCTATTTTGAATTTGCTAAGGTAAAATTTTTTTCTTGTAAATGCGATATACCAAAAAATAGAAGGCATAATCAGAAAAAAGAGAATTCCTATCAAATTTAATAAATAAACAAAGAATAATGAAAATTGTTCAAGAAAAGGCAGATTCTTAATTTGTCCTAGGAAAAGGGTTAAGAGAGCATCATGGCCAGCACCAAGCTGCGTAAAATATAATGTATCACGAAAAATAAAAATGTATGGAATTATGAAGCTTATAGCATCAGTAAGAAGATGCAGGACAATCATTCCTGATATGCCTAGGAAAATTGTTTTTTTGTAATGAAACAATGATATCAATTTTTCATAAAATTTCTCACCAAATTCTCCAATTCTGTAGATAAGGCTCTCTGCGTTATATTTTCGGTAATGCCTAATGACTATAAACAGATAAAAAAGCAAAGCAATCATTATTATTGGAGCATCTATTGCTATTGCTAGCCATTCCATAACAAAGTTAAACACTACAACAAAAAATGCAATATATACAAGATAAACAGTAATTATTCTAATAAAATACTTATATAGAGTTTTTGGCTTACCTTCCTCGTGTATGATATGCATTAAGCTTGGTTTTTTAACATCTATATAAATTGAGGAATATATAGCCAAAATTAATATCAGAATGCTTCCAATAATCAAGGAGTAAAATTCAAGTATAGGGGAATTATTAAGTATAAACTTTTGGAAATCGTAGAAAACAAAAAATTCATCTATAATACCTGATGAAAAAATAATTATATTTTTAAATATGAGCATAAAATATGATATTATCAATAAAATATCAACAGACCTTTTTTGATTATTAAAGAATATTTTTGTCAAACTTGCTTTGTATAATATATAACCCAATGCAGTCCATGATATTATCTTCTTTGCAAAATCAATATCTGCTGGCAAAATTTCAAAAAAGTCAAGAATGTTAAGTATAATTATTAAAATTAATATAACTTCTTCTAATCTATGCATAATCCTCTTTTTTTCCATATTTGGCAATTATTTGCTCATGCATTCTTTAATTTTTCTAAAAAATCAAAGTTGGTGCGAAAGTCGGTGTTTGTGCGTATTTTGCCAATGCATTTAACTCCGAAGGATTGTGTAATACGACCTGAGCATTACGAAGTTAGTTTCAGTTTTTTCGAGGGCTTAAATTAGAAGGAGCTTGAAATTTTATTGCGGCTTGAAGTACACATTTTCCCTATAAGCATTTGTTACAGAATCATTGCCAGCACGTAAATCATGTAAACTTCTCGCTATCACAATATACTTCTTAGATGTTGGAAGATCTCCTAATAGATGAACTATTCCTCCATCATCATAAGAATGTAATCTTCCATCGTTAATACCTAAGAATTGACTTCTAACTTTAAATTCTTCTCTGGAATATGGGTTTCTGAGAAAATCATATTCTTTTTCCATTTCATCCAATGCTTTTGTTGACCTTGATTTTGCAACTTCTGTTCCAATAATAGCTTCAAGTGCATGATTATCAAGTAAAAAAGCTGATACATCTAATCGATTTATTGATCTTATTTCATCTGGATTTATTCCAAGTCTTTCAGCAACATACACAATAGCTTCATCATATTTTAATCTTCCATCCATTTTTTTTCCATCTTTTACAAAATCATATCCTTGTTGCAATAGTTCATTTAAACGTGTATAATCATCAACTAATTGTTCAGAATGAAAATTACCATCATCGCAAAATCTTAAGAAATTTCTAGTTGTTTGAGTAAAAGCATCAGCAGTTCTTTGAGCTTCTTCATAGTTTCTATCATCTCTGTCCATATTAACATTTGCATCAACATAGAAATTTCCATCAAAGTCAACGGATGGAACAAATTTTGAATGCATTGTCCATTTTGAACCGACCCTATGACCATCATAGAATGCTCTTTGGTGTATTTCTTCAAGCAATCTCCCTAGTTCATCAATTATTTCAGGTGATTCGATCCAAAGCTTAGCCATCATTCCAGAGCCCATCAATCTATCCCAAAAATATGTTACTTGAAATAATACTGGTCTGGTGACTTCTTCTGGTTTCATACAACCTGATAATTAACATACTTTTATAAAACTTCTTTTTTCTAAAAAATAGATTCAGAACCACAAAAAATATATAAACTCATAAAAGAAAAAACAGATTAATGAAAAAAAGAGGACAAGGTGAAGTTATCAAATACGTTATCATCGCATTGACAATATTAGCAATAACTTTCTTTGGTTATAAGAGCCTTGCAGTAATACAAGATAAAACATGCAACGCAGAACTTGCAAAGTTTCAGATTGATTTAAAAAATCTTGATAAAACAGTTAAGTTTGGCAATGTAAAAGAATTTACTTATAGAGTACCATGTAATTCTAATGAAATACTCTTTTTTGATTTGAACCAAAGAGATAAAATAATATCTTCCTTGACTAATTTAAATCCGTTAATAATAGACAGCATAAAAAGTAAAGTTGAAAAAAATGTTTTTGTTGTAAGAAACAACAAAATATTGTCTTCTTTTTATGCAGGAAATCTTGATATAGAGTTTCCAAATTACATCTGCTTCTTGCCTAAATTTGAGAAGATTGATTTTATAGTTGAAGGAAAGGGAACTTCTGTTTCAGTTGTTGGTGGATGCTTGCAACCAGAATGCACATATTTTCCTGTACAGCTTATAGAGGAGAATGTAGTCGGAATTCTAAATGAGGCAGTAGGATTTGATGAAGAACCTGATTCTGATTGTGGAAAACAAGGTAAAAGTTCCTGTCCTAGTGATGTTAAAGATGAATTTGTTAAATTTTTAAGAACAAAGGAAAATGTAAATATCTTTAGAAAATATGAATACTGCAAGGAAACAGGAAAAACTAATATAGAAATTTTAATTAAACCTGGAAAAGTTTTGAGTAACAAAGAGTTTCGTTTCTATGAATCTATACCAAAGGATTGCATTGATGATTTAAAAAAATATCTTTCAACCCAAATAAAAGGAGAAGTGTCAATTAAATATGATCCTCTAATTATATGGAGCTTTGATGATATAAAAGAAGAGAAAAAGCTTAGGTATATATTAGATACTTTATTGTCAGATGATTGTAGAGAATCCATAGAAGGCATAGGAATATCAAACTTACTAGAAGAGGATGTTGAAGTAACTTTGCCTAGTGATGCTGAAATTGATGATAAAATTAAACAATATACAAACTTAAATTTAGAAATTGAGGATATAACTTTACATGGAGCAAATGCAAAGCATGAAATAAATCTACGCTCTAAAACAACTTACAATGGCGATAAAAAACATCTTAAATATAGTATTGTAGGAACTGATGAAAATGATGTTATTAAATGCAATATCAAAAAAGATGATAAATTGTTGAGATGCGAATCTGAAGAAAATGAACAAAGCTCTTTAACTATAACTGTACAAGTAACTAATGGTGAGGTTACTGCTCTGGATAGTTTTAATGTAAATGTTATATCTATTTGTGCTGATGAATGTTCAAGCCAAGCAAAACAATGTGTTGATCAAACTAATTACCAAGAATGTATTTTAGTAGAAGGTTGCTTTAAATGGAGTCCTAGCATTAGTTGTGGTGCTAATTTCGAATGTGTTAATGATGGACAATGTAAAGAGATTGTAACTGTAATTATACCACAAGCAGCGAGTTTGGAATTTAAGGTTACAATTAAAAATAAAGAGCCAAGCACTCTTGATGGAAAACCAGCATTTAAGTATTTTTATGATTTAGAATTAAATGAAGTAAACGGAGTTGGTGTTGATTTCAATATGGTTACAAAAACAATAACTGTTGCAGGTACTTTTGAAGAAAGAGGCAAAGGCTGGATTTCCGGAAAATGTGGTAGTACATTTTTAGAAGGTGGAAGTAGCTGTTTTATGGAAGATAGATGGTTCCGAGTAACATTTTCAAATGATATTTTTACAGAAACTTGGATAGGAATAGACTCAAATGGGAATACAATAGCAAAAGGATATACTATATCAGCTAAAGATTTTTCTTAATTTCTAATCGGAGTCTCCGGATTCTCCCCCATTACCCCCTTCATCACCATTATCATCTCCATTATTTGATTTTTTAAAAAAACTAATTATAAATTTCTCATCAATTTTATCCCCTTGTGTGTTCAATCTTGAATATCTAAGAATTGCTTCTCTTATTGTATCTGTTGTTTCAAATCTTATTTCAAATGGATCTACACCATTTCCTTTAATTACCCTATCTTCTAAATCCATGCACATTGTTTCTGTTATGTTACTTACTGGTTTTTCATAGCATAATTGAACATCAAATAATTCAACATCGACACCACCAGATTCTGTAATTGTTCCTTTAAAATAATGAGCGTACTGTTGAAATTTTTTGTAGATAGTTTCAACCTTTTCAGTTATAAAACTTATTTTAGCTTCTAAAGGTACTGGAGTTGGCGTAGGTACTGTAGTTGGAGTTGGTGTAGGTGTTGGAGGAACCGGGGTAGCTGCAGGTAGTGGTTCTGGTGTAGGTGTCGCAGGTTCAGGTGTTGGTGGTTCTAAAGTAGGAGTAGGTGGAATATAAGGAGTTGGTGTAGGTGGTTCTGGTGTTGGTGGTTCTAAAGTAGGAGTAGGTGGAATAGTAGGCGTTGGTGATGGTTTTGGTGTATCTGTTGGTAGTGGATATGTTGGTGATGGTTTTGGTGATGGTTTTAGTGTTTTAGTAGGATAATGAGTTGGTGTTGGTGGTGTTAGAGTATACGTAAGTAAGGGAGTTGGTGTTCTTTCAGTAACTCTTTCCAATGTTGGGCCGGGGGTAGGAACTGGAGTTTGTGTACCTCCTCCTAATTGGCTTACTACAACTGCTCCAGCTATGGCTAATCCTATCCCTAATGCTAGTCCCCCATACACAATTTTTTTTGGACTATAACCATCTAATACCATAAAAACAACAAATAACTTAGCTTATTTAAATCTTACTGTTTTGCAACTACTCAATAATGATTATTTCCAAATTTTGCTGGGTTTTTATGCTTTATAACATAAAATGTTTATAATAGCAAATTTTATAAATAAGTAAAAGCATATAAATAAAAAAGAGGTGTATACACTAATGATTTTAAAAAAAAGGGCTTCTTTAGAATTATCAATAAGGACAATCGTTATAGTAATTCTTGCAATGACATTGCTTGGTTTAGGGTTAGGGTTTATAAGAAACATGTTTTCTGATATCGGTGGAATTTCTGGAGATGTTTCAGAGCAAATAAGACAGCAGATTCAGGATGATTTAATAACTAATGATAAAAAGTTATCTTTTCCAAAAACTGAAGTGAAAATTGACAAAGGAAATTCAGAAATTTTGACAGTAGGTATAAGGAATAAAGAGGATGAAATTTTATTATACAAAATAAAATTTACTCCACATTCAGTTCCTGATGATGTCAATTTAAATGATCCTATAAACTGGTTTCAATATCGAAAAGATATACAGGAATTATCTTCTTCTGAATCAGATATAAGGAAAATAAGATTGAGTGTACCAAAAAATACCAAAACAGGATCTTATCTTCTGACTTTTGATATTGATAGGCTTTTAGGTATAGAAAAAGACGAAAATAATAATCCAATTCTAGATGAACAAGGTAATCAAATTGAGATTTATGAACTTTATGCTACAAAAGATATTTTTATTGTAGTAAGGGGCTAAATGAAAAAACGCTTAACAGAACAGCAAGAATTCGAAATTATGAAATTAGTTTTAGATAAATTTCTTTGGATTGGCTTTATTTTAATGCTCTTTGGAGTTTATCAGATGTTTGCAGCTAGCTTCCTTTTTGGCTCAATATGGTTTATTGCTGGTGTTATATTGCTCATTTTATTCATTATACTTATAGTTAGAGAATACGAAGTAATAAAATGATTTTTATTCTAAATAGCAATATACTTATAAATAATAATACTACATATTATCATGATAATATAAATCGGTGTAATCAATGAAAAAATTCATAAATCCATAGAAATCCAACGGGATTTCTAGGGTGCCAAAAATGCAAAGGCATTTTTGTGCATATTTAGAATAGTGAATTTTTTCAAGCACGAGGAAATCGGAGATTTCCTGTGTCCCAAAAATTGCGTGAAATGCGAGTGAGCTCGTTGCGAACTCGCTCACAAGTCACACAATTTTTTAGGACATAAAAAGAATTTCATACTTTTTATACAATGAAAAAAGGAATTGAGATGTCATTGAATTTTCTGGTTACTGTAATTATAGCTATTGTTATATTAGTTTTTGGAGTAAGATTTATTTCTGACCTTGTTGTTGAAACAACTAAACTGGAATCTCTAACAACAGATCAGCTTGACAAAAAAATAGAAAATTTACTTTGCGAAACTGAAAAAGTATGTATCGGAACAACCAAAAAAACAATCCAAAAAGGTAAATTTGATGTTTTCGGAATAAAAATCATTAATATTATTAGTGATGAAGAATTTTCAGATGAATTCAATGTTAATATTAGAGTATCAAAATTAATAAAAGATAATAATGAAATAATTGATCCAAACAAATTAAATAAAATTAAATTAAAGTACAGAACCAATAATTTTATTGTCGAAAAAAATAATGAGGAAAGTATAGGTATTGGTGTAGAAGTTGAAAAAGATGCTGTTTCTGGAACTTATATTTTAGATGTTGAAATTCCGCAATATGATGAAATATACAAGATTTATGTTGAAGTGCCTTAAAATTTATTTTATAAATTCTACATTATCAAAATATTTGAATTCTTTGTCTCCTGTTAGGAATTTAATGCCTAATATTTTTGCTAGAACATATCCAATACAATCTGTCATCGATATATCTCTTTTTTTGTAATTTATTCTTAATTGGGCAGCTTTTTTTATGACTTCCTTGTTAAAGTCAATCACAAATTGATAATACTTTTCCAAAAACTTTTCTGCTTCTTCCTTGCCAACATCCCTTAACAATCCATTATAAACTTCAAAAATATTTAATTTTGTTGTAACTATATACGACAGAATATAAGGTTTATAATTTGGGTTGCCTAAGATTATTTCAATTAAAGCGTAAGAATCAAAAAAATAGATATTATCAGTCATTGTATAACTCTTTTCTTGCCTGGTCTTTAATTTGCTGTGCAGACTTTTTCCATTTGCCTTTAACCATACCAAAAGTTTCTTTTAATACATTGCTGTCTCTAATAATTAAAAACTTTAATTTTTCTTTTTCCTTAATATGTTCTTTTTCCACTGTTTCTTTTGGTATTATTAGGCCTAATGAATTTCCCCATTTCCTTACTTTTGCTTCTATCATTTTAATTAATTATTTCAAATATAATTATACTTAGTATAACTAATATAAAAACTTTTCGGTTCGATAAGTAAATACGTTACTACTCCTTTATAATAAAAATAGAAAGATTTAAATATAAGAAAATAATTCTAATTCAGATTAAAATGCAAGAAAATCAAGATTTAAGACAAAATTTAAGAGAAAGAATTATGCATAGTTATGTAGCATACGTTGGTCAAGTTGTAGGAGAAAATTCTGAATTAGCTAATGGACTGGCTACCGGTTTAGATGAAATTCTTGCAAGAGAATTGGGACTAATATCTGAAGAGGCTATTACTGCAAAAGGCGACAATTACCCAATATTAGGTCCCATTGTAGATTATGGAAATAGATACACTACTCAAGAAGTTTTGGAGATGACAGTTAATGAATTTTTAGGAAAGCATCGTGAATCTGCAAGAAGAGAAACAGGCATCTCAATGATGAGGTATTTTAATGCAATGTTTAGACCTTCTGGCCTCTTCCACGACCAATCACGTGATGAAACAAAAATTAAAGGTATAATTGAAGTTACCCCAAATCAAAGTATGGGCCTACACTTTTTGGGATCGAAAACAATCGAGAAAGTTAACCAATATTTCCAAAATAATTATGGTATTTCTTTAGGAACAAAAGTTGGTTAAGTAGAATTATTAAACCCACAAATACACGCAAAACTTTTAGGATTTAAAGAAGCCCCACCAACCAAAGCACCATTAATATTCTTCATCGCCATTAAATCCTTGATATTGCTTTCCTTTATACTACCCCCATAAATAATTCTTACATTACTAGAAATTTTATTATTATAAATATGTGATAATAATTCTCTAATAAATTTGTGAACTTCTTCTGCTTGCTGAGGTGTTGCATTTTTCCCTGTTCCTATTGCCCAAATGGGTTCATATGCAATAACAATGTTTTTTATTTCATTTTCATCAATATTTTTTAAACAGTTTATTAATTGATTTTTTATTATTTTTAGTGTTTTATTATTATTCCTTTGTTCTAATGTTTCCCCAATGCACAATATTGGCTTTAAATTATTTTTAAATGCTGTTTTTATTTTTTTATTAACCATATCATCAGTTTCATTGAAATACTGCCTTCTTTCAGAATGGCCAAGAATTACATATTCACAACCAACATCCTTCAGCATTAAAGCAGAAATTTCTCCAGTAAAAGTTCCTTCTTCCTCAAAATGCATGTTTTGCGCACCGAGTTTAATTTTAGTATTTTTTGTTGATTCATTAATTTTATTTAATAAAGTAAACGAAGGGCAAATAACTATTTCTTTATTTTTTATTTTTTTAATGTATTTTTTAAAATTATTAATGAAAGAAATAGAACTTTTAATATCCATATTCATCTTCCAGTTTGCAGCTATTAGGGACTTCATTGAAATTTTTATTTTTTTATTTTAATTATTGGAATTTATTGTTAATCATCATCTGATTCTGGTTTTTCCTGTTTATTTTTCAGCTCAGAAAGATCAGCCTCGCAGTGCCAGCAATACATCTCATCCGCGGTTACTATTCTATTGCAATAAGGACATTTTACCATTTTAAATTATATTTGTTTTAATTATTAATAAATTTATTTGTTTTGATTAGTAGTTAGATATGTTTAAAATTTTGTTTTTAGAATTTATAAATATTGTTATTTAAAGATTTTTGGAACTAATACATGTATAAGCAGTTCTATATAAAAGTTACAGATAAATAGATTTCTCAAAAACAACTTAATTTTAAAAACCCTCCTCTTAAATTAAGGGCTTTCTGGAGTTTTTATTATTCCTAAAATTATAAGAGCACTATTACTAAGTTTTTGGAGATAGTCCATACGTCCAGAGCCCCTCACAAGATATTCGCCATTACCAATAATCCTTTGTAATACACTATCCTGTTTTGGTCCAGCAGCTTTCCGTATAACTACTTCTAATTCTCCACCTATTCCAATTGCATTCAAAAGAGTTTTAAGCACACTATATGCGACTTGACCATTTATACCTACATAGTTTCCCGCAAATTCTATATGTTCCTGGCTTTCTTCCATAAACATCTCAATTCCAATTCTGCCTCTAAAAATAGGTGAACTATAACTGCCTATACTCTTTCTATAGGCATCATCTGGTTCATAACTTGCTAGGGTACCCTTAATTTTAACTAAAGTGTTGGATTTAATTTCGCGTAAATTACTAACTGGCTCAAGTTCATCGAATCGTCTGTACTGAGCCACCAAATCGGATAAATCAGCCATTCATCAAAGAATGATTGAACAATTTAAAAACCCTCCTCTTAAATTAAGGGCTTTCTAAGGGCAATAAGTTTTTAATACACTAACTCTTACCAATAAAAAATGAATCTAGTTGAAAGAGTAAAAAAAAGTTATGATGCAACTAATGGAGTTTTGAATGGGGTAACTAGTGCTATGAGTTCTAGAATGACTTATAATCAATATTTTCAAACTTCTGAAGGTATGCAAGCCAGTAGAAATTTACAAGACACTTTTAAGGAAGTAGACTTTGTTACTTTTTCTTTAGGTTCTACACCAGCAGCAATGAAATATTTAGCAATGCACCCTTACAATGCTGTTAAAATATTAAGAGATGTGGTTACAAAAAAATAAGGACAAAATGAAACTAACTAAAGAAGAATGGATTGAGGAATTTAAGAAAAGGTGTAATGAAGCTAGAAAGTTGCATCCTGATTGGAACTATGATAAAGTTAAAATGGTAGTGTCAAGAGATATGCCTAAAATAACAGATGAAGAGGGATGGGAATAGAAAATGAAGTTAAAAACAATAACCAAAGCAAGAAATAGAAAAACAATAATGATTTATTATGCAATAGCTATAATATTCATTTCAATAGGGTTTTATACTAAAAATATTCAATGGCATTTCCTTGCTTTTGTTATATTTGGAATTGCATTGTTTAGGAAGTATTGGTTGATGAAGCGGTTGAAAGATTGAGCAAAGTTTTTATAGACTAAATCTTAACTTTTCTATTCATTAATATATGTCTTTTCGAGTTCGAAAGTGGCTCAACTGTTTCCAAAGCACTATGTGCAAAAAAACTTTGGAATCACTCGAATGTCTTGGAAAGCTTATGAAATTACTAAGATGAAATGTGAAAATTGCAAGAAAGAATCACAATGGCTGGAAATCATTGGTTCTGATTATATATGCCGTAAGTGCATTGGAAAACATAAGATAATGGGTTTAATATTACGGACACACATGGATACATTCAACTTTTTAGTAAGAAATCTTAAGATAAAGAACTATGAGGAACTTATTAACATTAGACGAGAAGAAATTGAAAAAGCCGCTGATCTTAAAAAATACGGGATTTCTCTTAAAAAAGAATCCTCCTCTTAAATCAAGGGCTTTTTTGGGCAATAAGTTTTTATATGAAATACAAATTCTATACTCCTTGTTATGACACCAGAAACTTATGATCCAAGAAGACTTCAACGGGATTACATTCAGGCATGTATAGATGCAGGTAGCCCTTTAGATCCCGTTCGGGAAAGTATATTAGAACAAACTGTTACAAATACTATCCAGAGGATGGGAGAACAACATGAAGCATTGGATATTCAATTAATGGATAGAGATGTCTTAGGTTTGGTATGTGAAGAATTAGGATTTCCACACTCAGGACTAGTTATTAGAGCCGTTCAAAAATATGCAAACCTAGATTTTAGGAAACATCCTACAAATGCGCAAGCTCTAAGACTCTATCAAAAAGCAATTGGAATAATTGATACTCCCGATTACCCGAGAAATGTAAATTTTGGTGAAAAGACATTTAGATCACTCCATTCTTATCTTTATGTAATGAGGTTAGTAGAAGAAAAGAAAGCTCCTCAGCCATTCGATTTATTGAGATAATACGGATTTTCACAAAAACAATATTCTAAAAAGAGCTTTATCTATAATATATTATAATAAAAATTAATATATAAGATAACTATTTCTTAAGTTTAAAATGCAAAACAATATTGATATTAAAAAAGAGAAAGTGGATTCAACTAGTTCAAAAATAACTGAATTAGAAGAACGCATTTCAAAAACAAAGTACAACAAAAAGACACAGCATGCCATAGGTCTGTATAAAGCACAATTAGCAAGATTAAAGATAAAACAACGAGCAAGATCTAAGGGTAAAAAGGGAATAGGATATGCTGTTAGAAAAACAGGGGATGGAACTGTTGTAATATTAGGATTTCCATCTGTTGGAAAAAGCACCTTGCTTAACGCTTTAACTAACGCAAACTCTCCTGTAGGAAGTTATGCCTTCACAACATTGACTGTTATTCCTGGAATATTGAACTATAACTACGCTAAAATACAAATATTGGATGTTCCGGGTGTGGTGCGTGGAGCTGCAGCAGGCACTGGCAGGGGCAAGGAAGTATTAGCTGTTATAAGGAACGCTGATTTAATCCTTATTTTAATTGATGTTTTTGATCCAGAACACTATAAAGTATTGCAGAAAGAGGTCTATGAAGCTGATGTAAGGATAAATCAAAAAGTTTCTGATGTTAAGATTGTTAAGACCCCTAGAGGCGGAATTAACATCGGAACCACAGTTAAACTGACAAAATTAGATAATAAAACAGTAGAGGACATTCTAAAAGAATTCAAGATAAATAACGCAAATATTGTCATTAGGGAAGATATTAGTGCTGACCAGTTAATAGATATTATTGAGGGCAATAAGGTATATCTGCCGGCTATAGTTGTCCTGAACAAGATTGATATGGTGGGAAAAGATGAGCTTGATAAGATTAAAAGTAAGGTAAGGCCTAATCTAGATGTCTCGGCGGAGAAAAACATTGGAATAGAGGGATTAAAGGAGTTGATATACAGGAAGCTAAAAATTATAAGGATTTATTTAAAAGAGTATAATAAAAAGGCAGATATGGAAGAACCGTTGATAATGTGGCAAGATTGCACGTTAAAAGACTTGTGTAGTAAACTGCATAAGGATTTTGTGAATAATTTTAAATATGCCAAAATATGGGGTTCATCAGCCCGTTTTCCAGGACAAAAATTTCCAAAGTTAGAACATGAACTTTTTGATAAAGATATCGTAGAACTGCGTATGAAATAATTATTTGTTTTTTTTATTATTTTAGTTTCTTCTTAAATTGAGGTTTGGATCTAGCTTTCTTTTTGCAATGAATTTTTTCTTGCAATCAAAAATTAAATAAAGATTTATAAATAAATAATAAAACGTATTCTGTTAATGGGCCAGTAGCTCAGCTTGGAACAGAGCGACATGTTTAATACACGCTAGAGCCTTCTAAGCTGTAGGTCGAGGGCAGGTTATTAGAATTTCTATGACCTCTCGAATTCGAATCCCTTCTGGCCCGTTCTTTCTTTCGAGCGTAGCGAGAAAGCTCTTGTCGGAAGTCTCGGAACCGAAGGTTCTGAGGTGGGAATACCTTCTGGCCCGCTTTTTTTAAGAAATATCCCTATGCGTCTCGTACATAAATGCAGCATCTTTGTTGTGTTTTTTCATTGCAGCTATGACTTTCTTAAATATCTCTGATGAATCCACTGTCTTTTTCTTTCTTGCCCATGTTTTGATTTCTTTGCTTACTTTTTCGCATATCTTTTCTGCTTCTGTATGCTCTACATGAGAGCTTAGGCATGCTGCATAACAGCTTGCATAAACTTTCCTATCATCAAATTCCTCTGCATGGCCTTTTCTTTTTACAATGCAATACTTGCATTTTGCTCCTTCAATAATTTTTTCTTTCATTTTATCCTAAATTAATTGTTCCGTTTGCAATCAACATCAACATCCATCCTAAAGCTATTAATAATAAACCTATTAGTAATCTCATATATGATCTATTTGCTTGCTTCCATTTTTTGATTTCATGCAATTTCATACCGGATGCAACCAATATTAAAATAATAATCAATGGCAAGACAAAAATTATATTGTATAAAACAAGTAAAAGGAACGCAGTAAAGTCGAAGTTTTGCGAAAGCAATGTTATTATTGCTAGGTAAGGTGCTCCTGTGCATGGTAGCTCAACAGCAGATACAAAAGCTCCCAAAAATATGACTCCAAATATTGTTGTTTTTGATGTATAATTGTGAATCATCTTTGCAAAAACAGGAGGAATTGATAATGAGAACCATCTACCATACCAGAAATAATCCTTAATTTCTAAAAGCCCAGCTATTATTATCAAAACTCCTACTGCTATTGAAATGTATTCTGCTAAAACCAACGGCAAAGTAGAGAAATAATACATTAAGCCTAAACCTGCTAAAAGATACACAACAAGAACTGCACTTACATAAATTCCACCTAATAGCAACATTCTTTTTGTTGATTGTTTTCCAGCTAACATGACAGAAATCATCAGTATAAGGACACCTATAGCGCAGGGATTAATTGAGTCTATGGCTGCTGTTGTGATAACTGTTGCTAGTTTTGGCAAATAGGCTTCAACTGCCACTTAAGTCACCTCTTTCAAAAGCTACTTTATAAGATTCACAAATATGTTCTGTTGTTTCTTTTTGAACATCAAATTCAATTATAATGCAGTCACCGGGTGGAATTTGAGAATAAGACGATAAAACATAATCTTCAAAATCTTCTAACTTTTCCTGCTCAAATATCCAATTTTTAGTGTCTTCTGGATTTTGAATTTTGTATAAAAATACTTGCAGTTTTCCTTGTTTTCCATTGCATAAATCTCCATTACCTTTTTCTACAACTTTATCATTTGTAGGAATAGCTAGATAATTATTAGTTAAAGAACCTCCAACAACCTCAAAGAACGTATGCAGGTCTACATCTTTCTTCTTGACAACAACACCTTCTACATGAATCCTGTCATCTCCATGCTCATGGAAAACTGGTGTGCCTATACGATTAGAAAGACCTTTTGGATCTATTAAATCGACTTTTTTTCCACAATTCCATATTTCAAAATCTGCATGCCAATGTACTGGACCTTTTGTCTCAGAAATTAGGTTTAAATAGATAGTTGAGCCGGCAAGGTAGGCAGTTGCAAGAATTATTGGTATGACTATTCCTAAAAATAAAAACATCTTGGATTCATCTTTTTCTTTATTGTATATAGATAACAAAACAAGAATTCCTGCAATTACAGCTGCAATCATAACATAATTTTTTGATGAAAAACTAAGAGATTCACCGATATCTTTTCTTTCTTCCTTAATCTCTTCTTCATGAGAATAAGCTGCAAAAGAAAACAGAATTATAACTACAATTAACAATAAAATTCTCATTCTAGTGTTCAATTTAAATTTTCCAGAAAACATAGACCTCTTTTTTCAACAATAGTTTTTTAGCAAAACTCGCATACATTTGGTTTTTTTGCTTTTGCTTTGCTAGTTTTTACTTTTTTAACTGCTTTTTTTGTTTTTTTAGCTTTTTTTGGCATTATCATCACCTTTAAGATACTTTAATATTTCATTTCTAGGACAACAATGTTTTTAAATTTATCGTTATTTTGTCTTTATATGGCGAAGATATTAATTAATAAGCATGATAAATTTTTGGTTAAGGACTTAAATAATGATTTTCATACAAAACATGGTTATTTTAAGAAACAAGATTTGAAGAAAACAAGTTCTAAAATAAAATCAAATACAAAAAAGGAATTTACAGTTTTTGATCCATATTTTATTGATTTATACAGAAAAATAAAGAGAGATGCGCAGATAATTCCATTAAAAGATATTGGTTTAATTGTTTCAGAAACTGGAATCAATAAAAATAGTAAAGTTGTTGATGCTGGTTCTGGTTCTGGAGCATTATGTTGTTTTTTGGCAAATATTGTAAAAGAGGTTATTACATATGAAATAAGGGAAGATTTCATTAAAATTGTAAAAAAGAACATTGATTTTCTAAAATTAAAAAATATAAAAATAAAAAATAAGAACGTTTATGATGGTATTTCTGAGAAAAATATTGATTTAATTGTATTAGATGTGCCAGAGCCATGGAAAGCAATAAATGCTGCTAAAAAAGCATTAAAAATAGGTGGTTTTTTGGTTTCTTACAGCCCAACAATACCACAAACTCAGGATTTCATTAATAAGGTAAATATAAATAAAAATTTTGTACATGTAAAGACTTCTGAGATTATTGAAAGAGAATGGGAAGTTGATGGAAGGAAAGTAAGACCTAGAAGCCAGGCTATAGGGCATTCTGGATTTATTAGTTTTGTTAGAAGAATTTAGTTAAAAAAAAGAAAAAAATAAAAATTTTTATTAATTATTTAAGCTTAATTAACAGCTTCCGCAACCTTCTCCGCCTTTCATTTTAGAGTCCTCCAAATAGTTTTTTAATGTTATATAGCTTATTTATAGTTTGTAGTATATAAATGTTTGGTTTGTCAAATTCTTGTTTTATCCAGAAACTATTTCCCTACGGTGAGTTTCTTCCAGATATGAAACTCACCAAAGCTAAATTAACAGAAACATTAAGGAGAAAGAACCAGGGATGGACAACATATCAAGCAAGGAAAATA
>JADFLA010000034.1 GCA_022564635.1 Nanobdellota archaeon
TGTGTTGCAAATTTCTGGGGTACCGAAAATGCAAAGCATTTTCGAGTATACCGGAAAAAGATGACTCTGTTTCATGCATTTGAAACTCTGCACTATCGTACGGAGTTATCTTTTTCAGAGTATATTGATAAAAATTTGGTATTTAAGGTGTATATTTATATCTTTCTTCAGGGTTTTTTTAAAATTATTATAACTCTTAGTTCTTAGTAAAAATCTTAGAAAATCCTCTTTTTATCGGTTGCCAGAACCATTTTGTTAAAAAAGCTCCTACACCTGCAAAAAAAGCAACGAGAAATGGCCATATTGTATTAAATAAAATTCCTCCTGTACTGGGGTCAATATAAGCAAGTACACTACTACTTAACAAAACACTCACTATAAGAACCATCAAGAACATTAAAGATATTCTTTTCATTTTTATACTCACCTTTACATCTCTTGGTCATATGTTTAGTTTAAATAATTTTCGTTTGTTTTTATTTATAAATATAATACACTTACTTTCTCTTAACCTGCTCTTTGTTATTCTATATTTAATTCTTACAATGTAGTAGGAAAAATAAATACCAAAGAAATGTTCTAATTAATTAGTCTATGAAATTATTAGATGATAAAGTTATGAAAAAAGAAAGAACTGATCAAAATCAAAAAAAATTAATAATATAGTTTTAAAACCATTGCATAACTTCTGAGTGTACCCTATCTACTCCTTTTTGTCCAGCATGTCTGTTTATCAAGGCAATTAAGTCCATTGGATCCTCTTTTTCAGGATTTACTTCCATCATCACTAATTTGCCTTCTAGGCCGTTTGTATTTCTTACTGCAAATGGTACATTGGTTTGTATACTAAAAGAGTCTCCAGGTCCCAATTCTTGTTGATGACTTTCCCAATAAAGCACAACTGGAACATTTCCAGTATTATAACCCCATTTATCAGTAGGTGTGTCTATATCTAATGATTCTGGATTTCCACCTTGTTTAACATTAATTTCAACTGCTCTTGAATTTGGTTGATAAGGTATTCCATCCATGAGTGTACGCATCGTATATGCGCCTGCATCACTAGTAGAAGTATCTGCATATCTTCGAAACATGATCCCATTAAGTTTGTCAGTTGCTAATTCTTCAGCAAGCATTGGTAATTCGGCTTGGACTATATTTTGATATTCTTGCAAAGTCATACCCTGTATTTTTTGCTGAAATCCTTGTGTACCAATCGCTCCAAGACCAGTTATAGCAAGAATCAGTCCATTTCCATCCCTAGTAGTGAATGTGTGAGGTACAAAAGGGGGTATATAATTAGCATCTCCGGTATTTGTTTGGACTACATATTTATTACCCTCCTTGTCAATCCAATGGAAATTTACATCACCGATAAATATGGTTGTTTGTCTTTCTCTATGACCCTTGTTAAATGCCCAATCTGGTGTGTCTGGATTAACCCCATCATGAACATAGAGTTCTTGAATCCATTCTGGTATAATAGGGGAATATCTTTGCATTGAAGGATCTCCATACTTATAGAAATTACGTCCCTCAGGACCTCTTTGAGTTGTTCTTTCGGTACTAGCTCTTTGCTGAGCTGTTACAATAACAACACCGTCTTTCGAATCATCAATAAGGGGAACTCTGTTCCTATATCCTGGAGCAATCAGTTCTTGTGCACTTAATGGCGAGTGTCTTTCTACTGCTTGCACAATCTCTGGCGTCATTGGATTTTCTCCCTTCATAACACCTTCTAAATAACCTGCATTTAAACCATATAATTCAGCAAAACTTGGTCCTGTACGCTTAACTCTATTTAATTGACTTCTAAGAATATTTGCTACATTGTTAGCATAAGGTATACCCCCTGGAACAAAATTGTCATTGTGTAATACTATACCTCCTTCTGGTGTATATAATTTTGGTTTGTCCATTTGCATTTGTGTCATTTTTGTTTACCTCCAATTTTTTTTTTATGATTATAAATTTGTTTTTAATATGTGCTCTTTAATTATTTATAAACATTTCACCTAAAGGCCTAAATATGATGAATTGAGATTTTTAACTTCCTTCCTTGATTTCAATATTTTCAGGTATTTCTCCTCCAACCCTTAAAAAATCTTGTACTGTATCGAATTCTTTCCAATTCTTTTGTATTGGAACACAATAAAGATTTTCTCCTTGATCTATCATTTCTTGGAATATATCGGTTATATATGATTTTTGCCATTCCTTTACATTTTGATATGGATCTGTTTTCTTTAGATTTGAATTTAATCTATCAAAATGGCTCAGAAATATCTTTATTCCTTCAGGAGTAAATTTCCATAAACCTATAAATTCTCCTTGTTTATCTTTTGGGACTTTATCAGTAAATATATGTTTGCCTATCTTCAACATTCTTTTATTATCATCAATAATTACATTTTCTGCCTCTGAGATTGGATGGTCCGTTCTTCCATCATAATAACCTTCCCAGTCGGTATCAACTATAGATGCAATATCTTCTTTTGATTTTAATAAGGCTGTTATAACAGAATCATTATACCATATATCAGAATAACTTATTACAATTTCTTCATTTGTTTTCATAGCTTCTTCTAATTTAGCTCTCGCACACATCAATGAATGCAGAATATTATTGTTTAAAAAATCGTTATTTTCAAAATAAGTTATGTCTGGGAAATTTATCTTCTCCTTCTTGTAACCCCTAACAATTGATATATTATTAATTCCATAATTCTTGAACAACTCTATTGTATTTTGAATAATGGGTTTTCCATTTACCTTTAATATGCATTTTGGCATGTTCTCTGTTAATGGTCTTAGCCTTGTGGACGGCCCTGCTGCTATAATTATTGCTTTCATACTCATACCTCGAATATTATAAATATAGCTGGAAGCACAAATAGTTGATCAAAATAGTTTGTGTTCTCCAACATAGTGGCGGAATAATTATTGCTCAATTATTTAGTTCCGCCACTATATTTTAAAAATATAATGAGTTAAGCAATTTCCGACAAGATACTTCTCAAATTACTCTCTGTCAGCAATCTCGGATTATTTTTTACCCTATCTAGGTTAAATCCATTCTTTATTATAATTTCTCTATCTTCTTTTGTTTTAATGCCAATTTCTGAAAGCATCGTTGCTAGATGTATGCTTTTCATTAATTTTCTTATTTTCTCTGCAGCTTTATCAGGAGTTTTTTCTCCCATAATACTTGATAATTCCATGATAGTATTTCTGACGTACTCTGTTCCTCTTTTATCAAGTACATCTTCTTCACTTACTTTTGAATTATAAAGCAACATAGAAGGTAAGCTTAATGCTACAGCATGACCATGAGGTACATTAAAATAAGAAGTGATAGGATATGAAATTGCATGACATGCTGTTGTTTTTGATATGTTTATAGCTTTTCCAGCCAAATGAGCTGCCCTAGCCATACCCTCTCTGAATTTATAAGAAGGATTATTAACAGCTTCTTGCAAATTATTCAATACAAGCTTAATTGCATCTTCTGAAAATTTTTTTGATTCTTCTGTGGAATTGACACTCCAATACGATTCAATGGCTTGGCTTAAAGCATCCATACCAGTATGCGCAGTAATATCCGCTGGAAGACTTTCTGTAAAAACAGATTCCACTATAGCGTAATCTGGCAAAATGAACTCTTCATGAACAAGAGAATATTTTGTTTTTCCAATATATACAACCGCAAAATGTGTAGCTTGGCTGCCAGAGCCAGCTGTGGTTGGGATAGCCACTAAGACTTTTCCGTTATTTTTTATTTCTTTTTTGTTTTGTATGTAATCCTCTGGGTTTCCTGGGTTTGAGCTAAATATATTTATTGATTTTGCAACATCTATACTGCTGCCACCTCCTATAGCTATAACAAAGTCACAGTTATTTTCCTTGAAAATTTCTAATCCTTTCTTTACTTCTTCAAGTTGGGGATTGGTCTGGAAATCATTAAAATGAGTTACATTATAATCTTCTAGGAAATCATCTGATACTGATTTTGCAGCACTTTTCTCAAAAGAGCTCTTTCCAGTAACTAGAAAGATGTTCTTTGGTTTATGCATGCGTAAAATATTCTTTAATTTATAAACAGACCCTCTGCCGATAAATTCTGTTTGTGACACACCGTACTGGGTCTCTATATCTAGTAATCGGTTAATAAATTTTGTTGAAGATACTTCTTTGATATATTCTGGTTCTACTAATTTTCCTCCCCAGCCTTTAAGGGATTCTATAACCCTCTGTCTCATCTCTTTTTGGATACCTGTTTTCCAATCATCACCATGCACTACATAATCTGGCTTGAGTTTTCTTATGTTAGGTGTGTAATCCCAAGTTTCCTGAGGAATGATTTCATCTACACCTTTAATATTTTCTACTATTATTTTTCTTTGATTAAATTTTAAAAGAGGAATCCCTTTATAGGCTGCAATAGCTTCATCACTTAACAATCCTACGATTACTTTCCCCAACCCTTTAGCTGTTTTAATTATATTAATGTGACCATGGTGTAGAAAATCTGCAGTCATAGGTACATATACAGTTTTCATTACATCACCTTGCAACGCGAATACTCATACAGACCTTCTTTTTAGGAACTTCTAACGGCTTTAATAATATTTGGTTACTCATTTTCATTCCTTTAAAATAATTTAATTAGAATTCTTCTCAAAAAGAACAAATTGCATTTAAATCTTTCACCGAAAGGCTTAAATATTATGAATTAAAATTTAACATTTTTTTTAAGAACGTCTTTAGTTATTTTGATCCATTCCCTGTTTCTTTGTTCTTCTTCCTTTGCCATGTTTCTCCAATCCGCTAATCCATGTAATCCTGTAAGCCTAGCAATTTCTTTTCTAAAATTCAATCCTTTTTGCAGCTCTTTGGTATAGAAAATTTGTTTTTTATCTTTTTCTTCCAAATACATATAAGAACCATCCTTTTCAAAAATATCCATCATTTGAAATATATTATCTATTTGAGTTGATTTTAGATCTCTAAATACTTTTTTCCCTATATCATCCAGAATAAAGAAATCAGTTTTAAACGGGATAAAATGAATATGTGCATGTTTTACGCTTTGACCATAAATACCATGCTCATATATAATTGGTTCAAAAAAATTAGACTTTATTTTGTTGAAAACCTCTTCTTTAAAAGACATAAATTCTTTGATTAATTGTTTTGGAAGTTCTCCAAAACAAGATGCATGCTTTTTTGATATCATCATAACATGACCTGGCGCAAATATTCCGATTCCTACCTTTACAAAGAAATTATCAGATTCCCACAATACATCTTTTTTTATTAAATTATAATCACAGAATGCACATTTTTCTTTTGTCATCTTCCTTTGAAATTACTTAGAAACTGTTTCCTATTGATTTCTTTGACTTTTTTCTAGTATTCTATTATAAATATTCTCTAATGGTTCCTCTTTTAATAATTTATTTCTTAGCTTTTTTGAGTCTGAAAAAAAGATTTTATAAAAAGGTTTCATCGAAAGGCTTAAATATAATGAATTAAGAAATTATATACCCCCTTTTAAAATTTTTATTATTTCATTATCTAATCTTTTCAAAAATTCTATTTCCCTGTCAACCCTAGTATATTTTTTCTCTCCCAAATAAGTAAATAATTCTCTTATAGAAAAGTCGACAACCTCATAATTGATAAATGGTCTTCCCATCTCCCCAATTTTTATAATCATTGCTTTGATCATGGAAGCTGGATTTAATTTTTTGTCGAGTAATTTTTCTTTTGTTAGCCTTCTCTGCACAATTATTGGGAAAATATCCAAATCAAATTTTGGGTTCCATACTTTGCTTTTGACTATTTTTTCTTTAAAATGAAAATTGAATTGCTTATTTTGTAATTTTTCCTTAAAAGCAAAAAAATCTATGCTATCCCAAAACTCCCACTTTCCCGAACAGATTGACGAATGGGGTAAAAAGAATTGTACTGGTTCTATAAATGCATCAAAATAGATATGGCTTATATAACTTAAGGTTGCATGTACTTTACTTTCACCTATCTTTTTTTGTCCTTTATAGCCAACAAATTCGCAAACATCGTTAAAAGACCTAATTAATTGATCATGTTCTTTTTTTATTTTTATATAGTAGTTTGAGTTTTTTGCAATATTTGTTTTACTATTCGCAAATATACTTATTGCAGAATCCAGGATTTTTGGTAACATATGTAAACTGTTTGTATGCAATCTAATATTTTCATCTATGGTTGGTATGAATGCGTAAATAGCGGTATCTATGTCACAACCGCAAACTTCTAATAATTTTGCACTTAAAATTCCTTTTGTTAATTCATCCATTCTTAATTTTGAGGACATTTTCGCTACATAAATATTTTTCTATTTGATGAGCATCTTTAAAATTATTTGTTTCTTCTTAGAAATCCTTTATATTATGAAGTCCCTTTTTATTATTTGTGTAATCATAAATTAAGTACAATATTTAGATGTAATAATTGTCTTTTGACACTATTAATCATTTTTACCCATAGCAAGGTCAATAATATACTTTGCACCAACCTCAGAAGAATGCCTAAAAGCATACACGTAATGGTCCCTCAATTTTTCTATACGTTTCTTGTAAGTTGCCTTGTTGGCTATTAGCTTTGATACCACTTGAGGGACAGTTTCTAGTTTCTTTGGAGAAATAATCACACCAATTTCTTTCCTAATAGAGAGTTCTAATGGTTCAATTCCTAATTCTTTATACCTTTGATTGGTAATTTTAGTGGGAACATCTAAAAATAAAACAGGTTGGTCTGTTCCAAAAGCGTATTCAAGAGCAATTCCAGAGTAATCACTTATCAAAACATCAGCTTTTAGCATAGAATCATCCGTAGCAATAGAGGTCTCTAGAGTAAAATCCGGATTATTGTCAAATTTAGTGGCAAATAAGTTTATAATATCAGGAGAACGCTTTATAGTTTCTGGGTGAGGCCTAACAATTACTTTATAACCTTCATCTAATAGGAGTCCAACGAGACGCTCACCGCAAGATTCTAAAATATTAGCAACACCCCAAGAAGGCGCAATCAAGACCATTTTTTTAGTAGTTTTATTTGAGGAATACTTTTGGCATGCCTCGTAAACTCGTTCCAATCGGTAATATCCCGCTTCTACAAGCTTCTTTTCTGAAAGATTATTAAGCTTTTCATGTTTACGTATCTCCTTAACGTGGTGTGGACCCACACACAATATAGAGTCATAATGGTCAAAAGCACCATACCGATATATCATATGGGTGCTGACAAGGGAGTGGAACACATAGACGTAATGCACAGGTTTAATTGAGCGTTTGAGATAGAATTGATTCAGATTTGTCATTGTCATGACAAATACCTTGCAACTTACAAATGTCATGAAGATTGGAAGTAACTTATATAAATAAAAAGTTTTTATCTTGGGTTCAGATTTTTGCAAGATTGGATCATCTGAGCTTGATGTAATATAACATAAAGTCTGTTTATGCTCGTTAATTAATTTTTCAATAATGCCCTCGAAATATGGGTAATAACTCTGGTGCTCGGAAAAGAAAACAATTACCTTTTCTGATTTTGAAGTTTTCCAGAAAAAACGGTAAAAGTCTGCAATTTCCTTTAACAAAGGTACAGTTCCCTTCAATAAGCGCACAATAACATTAGGCTTTTTATCTATTATATGCGTCATAGTAATATTTTTTAATGCTGAATAATCTTTACAAATAAAAAACTATTTAAAATATACCCTTACTCAGAATTAAAGTTAAGTATCTTATTGGGTGGATATTTTGATGATACAAATAGAATTTCAATTAAAAATCTAGATATTAGTATGAGAAATGACATTACAAACAAAGAGATAAGTAAAGATAATATCTATGTGCAGATAGCAGATGGTAATGCGTAGTTCGATTGTCTAAGAGAATGAAATTCCTAGAGCATGTTAAATTAGCCGGATTTACAGGATTAGTAGCAGGAATATTGCATGGGACAGTAGATATTATAGCCAGGTTAATTGTATGGAATTTTGATTGGTTTGAATTTTATCAAACCTTATTGCTGTCAATATTAACATTTATAGTATTTTTTATTTTTTTAAGTCTTTTTGTAGAATTAATAAGAAGGGTTATAAAATTAAATATTACAAAAAAAACATTAAAAGTATTTTATTTTTCAAGTGCAGTTTCGTTACTCTTGCTATTTTATATGGGTATAATTCTCAATCGAGTATTACTTCCTGAAATTGTAATTTGGAATCCAATAAGCATTTTTGCAAATTTATTTATTTTTTTATTTGTTGGAACAACATATATACTGCTTTTAACTAAAGTCAAAGCAGTAGTGTTTAATATTGTATCATTTTTTAGTAGAAAAAAAACAAAAAAAATAATTAATAAAGCTATCCTCACAATCATCTTTTTTATTGCCCTCTCATTTATTATAGATTTGTATCTGTTAAATTACATACCAAGCTCTAAATATTTGGAGTTGAAAGAAAATCCAAATATAATACTTATATCAATAACCTCAACTAGGGCAGACCACTTATCGTTATATGGTTATCATCTAAACACTTCTCCAAACATTGATAGACTTGCAAAAGATGCTGTTGTATTTGATAATGCAATTTCAGCCTCTTCATCGAGGCAGCCCAGTCAAGCAAGTATTTTTACAGGCAATTATCCCTCTAGTCAAGAATTTATAAATAAAAATTGGGAATTGGATGATAGAGAAATAACTTTAGCAGAAATCTTAAGAGCAAATGGCTATAATACAGTTGGATATGTAGGTGGAGGGCTGCTTAAAGCAAAATATGGATTTGGACAAGGATTTGATACTTATAATGACAGACTTGCTTTTTTTGATATTGTATATTCTTTCCATAGATTCTCTTTTTGGGAAACTGCTAATTTACTTTTTCCCACTTATTACCGATTTCTACTAAATTGGGATGGAGAAGAAAAAGCTGAAGAAGTTAATAGAGGGGCATACAAATGGCTAGACAAAAATAAAGACTACCCTTTTTTTATGTATTTGTATTATAAAGACCCGCATACTGCTTATAGAGTGCAAGGACAATTCACAAATATCAATGGTTCCGATCCTTACCAGAATTATACTCCTGATGAGTTTAACTTAGTACTAGGAAGTTATATAAAAAAAGAACATAATTCATCAAACTTCGTTAATTCTATTCTTAAATTTTATGATAACGAGATATTTTATGTTGATTACCATATTGGCAAACTGTTAGATAAACTAGACGAATTAGGTATTAAAGATAATACAATGATAATAATCATTGGACTTCATGGTCAGGAATTTTTTGAACATGGAAGGTTTGGACATGAATACCTGCTTTACAATGAAGTTATCCACATTCCATTAATAATTTATTATCCTAAAGAATTGGAAGCAAAAAGGATTGAAACTCCAGTTAGTACAACAGATATTTTCCCAACCATTCTTGATATACTTGGTATGGAAGTTCCAGATGATATTGATGGTGTTAGTTTGATCTCTCTGATAAAAAAAGGCGAGTATAATAGAAAATTTTTGATGTCTAAATTATTTGTTAAATCAAAAAAAGGCGAGATAGAACAACAAATAGCAATTATAAAGGGAGATTGGAAACTCATAGAGATAAAACCAAAAGTAGAAACAAAACCATCAGCATTGTATAACTTAAGAACAGACCCAAAAGAACAAAGAAATCTTTATGACCTTTATCCACAAAAGAGAAAAGAAATGCAAAAATATATTGCTGGAGATATCGATGAAAAAAATACATAATATATTTAAATTAAGGTACGTTATTGAGTTCGCTCCACAATGGCATATGTCGCTTCGTTATATGAGGTATGTTATTGAGTTAGCTTTAAATATGCTTCATATATACTCTGTTGTCACTTTCAAAACAATCTTGATTTTTATAGTGTGATTAAAAACTAAAATGAAATTATATTCAGAAATTATTAAACATCTAAAGAAAAGAAAAATTCTAATAGTTAGTCTGTTCCTATTACTGATCTTTTTTACATTATACAAATCCGATAAAGTTATGATTGACAAACCGAAGCAATTAACAGAGTATGTTCATGAGAAGACTAATCTTGATTTTTTACCTTTGTGGTCTAAAATTACAAATTCTCTATTCCGATTTGAGGATGAGATAAACATTTTTAGAATCAAGAAGAATTTACTGGATGGAACATTGCCTATATATAATTTAGAACTAACTTCTAAAGTTTTAGGACATTTAGATAATGTTTCTAAAATTAGTGTGAGTAAAGATTATTTAGATTTTGAAATTAATGAATGGAAACCTGCAAAGTTAAGTATTGATGGAAAGGTGTACAAAGCTGAAATAAAATTTCATGGAGATAATAGTTTACAATGGGATGGTAATGTAAAATCCTATAAGATAAAATTAAAAAAAGATGAATATGCAGACAATAAAAGAAAATTTAATCTTATATTGTTTGAGAATAGACTTTTGAATGGAAAGACAACAAGAATATTAGCAAAAGAATTTGGATTAATGGACATTAGGGACGATATAGTTATATTAAAAATAAATGGAGTCATACAGGGTCTTTATTACCTTCAGGAAAGATTAGATTACACATTTCTGGAAAATAACCAATGCTCAAATTGCGAGATAATTAAAATTAGAGACAATATTTTTGAGGACCACCCTTTTCATAAAGGTGGAGGAGTATACTTGTTTAGTCCACATATAACTGTATTTGATTATGAGTTGAGTAATGTTGACCTTTTTGATAGTGAGCTTAATAAAGACAAGATTTTATATTCTGTATACAATCTATATGATGATGTAAATAAGAACAATGTTGAAAATCTCATTACCCACTTTGATATAGACCAACTTAGTTCTTTTGAAGCATTGAGGATGATAATTGGACATCCAAAGCTTGTGAGCGGAGATAATCTCAGGATGGCATATAGCGCTACTAATTCAAAATTTTATCCAATACCAATAAATGAGGTCATTTCAGAACTGAAGCTGATAAATGACGGCTTTGAACATCATTTAAATAAATATGGGAATCGTTTTAGTAGATTATTTTATTTATTGAATCAAGATGACCAACTAAGATATTTAAGAAACAAGAAAGTATATGAGTTTATTTCCAATACCAATATCACTAATGAGATTGACGAATTGATAGATAAATATCTACCATATGCTTTATCATATAAGACTAATACCCATAATACCAGGTATATGAATTCTAGAATTAAAAATACAAAAAAAATAATAGAGCACAACATAAATTTAATAAAAGATAATTTTGAGTACTCAAAAGCTTATATAAATGTTATAGAGAAGAACAACAAAATAATTTTAGAAATAATCCCAGATTCGATACCGGAAATAAAGTTTAACAATCTAATAATATACCTTACCAAAGACTATTCCGGAAAATTGACTTTCGCCCATACTAATGGAGATAACACTCTATCATCAAATTCAATAAATATAAAAAGTAAAACCAACTTAATAGATTTAATGGAGTTTGTAGAAGACCTCTATTTCTCAGCAGGTCTTGATAAGGATTTGTTTCCTGAGAAGAGAGTCTATAAATTAGAAATTATATTTGATGATGCTGATAAAGTTTTAATTGAGAATCTCGATATTAGTATGAGGAATGATATTACTGGTAAGGATATAATTGATGATGATTTGTATTTGCAGATAGCAGACGGTAATGACTACTATGAACTGCCAACATATTTCTCTTTTGACGAATTCAAAAAAAAGTATCATCAATTTAAGTGGGCCTACGATGATAAAAGCAGAGAACTGACTTTATTGGAGGGAAATTATGTATTGAATAGAGATTTGATAATACCAAAAACTAATGGATTTAACATAGATGCAGGTGTTCAAATATCAATAGCAGAAAACAAATCAATATTGTCGTATAGTCCCGTTAAAATACTAGGAACAAGAGAAAAACTTGTTGTAGTGAAAGCATTAAACAAAAACAAGCCATTCGGAACTTTTGCGATATTAGGAGAAGACAATAATGAAGTAAAATCTGTTATAAATTGGCTGGACCTATCAGGAGGCAGTGAGAAATGGATAAATGGGATATATTTCTCAGGTCAATTATCAGTTTATCATATGAATGTAGATATAAATAATGCCTTAATACATGGAAGCTATTCTGATGATGGTCTGAACATAAAGTACTCAAATATTATGATTGATAATTCTAAATTCTATGGAAATAGCGTAGACCAAGTAGATTTAGATTTTGTTACCGGAGTTGTGAAAAATTCTGATTTTAAAGGAACTGGTAAGGGTATAGGTGGAGATAACCTGGATTTAAGTGGATCAAAAATATTAATAAAAAACAATATGTTTTCTGACTCTATTGACAAAGGTGTCAGTATAGGTGAAGAGACTGAAGCATTATTATATAAAAATATATTTTTGAATAATAATATTGGAGTGGCAGTAAAGGATTCGTCTCAAGCTCACTTTATTCAAAATACCTTTAAAGGTAATGGCATCGCATTAAATAATTTCCAAAAAAAACAGTTATTTGGAGGTGGATTTTCTTACATCTATAAAAATAAGTACATATCAAATGATAAAGATTTTAATAAAGATGAACAATCCAAAATTTATAATATAAATTTTAATGATAATAGTTACTCTCTATTAATTAGCTATATAGATGATGATGATGTATATTTTCCATGAGTGGGGTAATAAAATCGATGCATAATATAAAAATTAATAGGAACGAATTAAAGTATTATATTCCTTATAAGGAATATATCGTGTTGTCGAATTTGCTTAAGAAAATTTTCCAAAAGGATAAGTACCACAAAGAGAGTTTGGGAGGTTACTTAGTAAGAAGTCTGTACTTTGATACCATTGATAATAAATCTTTTGAAGATAAGGTTGGAGGAATTGAAGAACGGTCTAAATATAGGCTTAGAATTTATGATACCCACTCAAAATCAGTAAAATTCGAAATAAAAAGCAAGACAAATTATATCATTACAAAAGAGACAGCTATTATTAGTAGAAATGATGCTGAAGAGATTCAAAAGACTAACTATGAGGTCATGCTGAAGTACAATAATGAAGTACTTAATAAGGTCTATATAGAATTTAAAAAAAGGTCCTATTACCCGGTTGTGCTTGTGGAATATCTTAGAGTAGCCTTTTTATATGATGCTAATAAAATACGGGTGGTTTTCGACAGATTTTTAAAAAGTACTCCACTCCAGCTTGACTTATTTACGGATACTGTTTTTATGCCTCAACTTAAAAAGGATATAGTTATTATGGAAATAAAATATGATAACTTCATTCCTATGTGGATCAAACAACTGCTACAAGTTCCATCATTTGAGAGAAGCGCTATTAGCAAATATGTTATTGGCAGGCTTGATACATTTGGAACGCTAATTTAAGAATACCAAGAAAATGGCAATAACCTTTAGAGACATATTCACATCATCTGATTTAGGCACTTTTGGTACACCTCTCACTACAGCTGACATAGTAACATCTCTTTTGCTTAGTTTTTTAACCGGATTCTTCATATTTTTTATTTATAAAAAGACCTATACAGGGGTATTATATTCCAGGAATTTTAATGTGGCTTTAATTATGGGTGCGATGGTTGGATCTGTTATAATGATGGCAATAGGGGGAAATCTAGCGCTGGCATTAGGTATGGTAGGTGCATTATCTATAATCAGGTTTAGGACACCTGTAAAAGATCCAAAGGATCTTACCTTTTTATTCTGGGCTATCACAGCAGGAATAGTTAGTGGAATAAGATTCTATAAACTATCGATAATATCCTCTTTGATGATAGGAGCTGTTTTACTGATCCTTTCGAGAAAATTGGTTATTAGCAAACCTTACGTACTTATACTAAAAAGCTCAAATATAGATGACAAAAAAGTTGACTCTATTTTGAAGAAACATTGTAATAAATTCGAGATAAGGAACACTACAATGGATGATTCAGGAAATGCTGAGAGAACTATAGAAGTAACAATAAAAGAAAAACATTCAGATCAATTATTAAATGAATTAAAAGAGATTAAAGGTGTTAAGAAAGTTATGATATTTTCACATACAGGAGAGTTGAGTGAATGATTAATACTATCAAATTTTTTTGTATATCTGGTTTTGTAAAAAGAATAAATATCTTTTAATGAGCTAAAATTACACCAATTCTATGATTGGTGGTTTTTGACAAATGAATATATGCTGTATATCCTATATTTATCCCAATCCTGAAAAATCTATACTAGGTTCTTTTGTAGAGAGGCAGCTGACTGAGCTTGCAAAACACCATAATGTCCATGTAATAACGAGAGGCAAATCAAAATGGCGTAAAAATGAGATTGTTCATGGAGTTTCTATTCATAGAGTAATTTCGGGTAATCCTATCCTCTTTCCCCTTAAATGTTTTGTAAAAATTGTAAGGCTCAACAAAAAATTCCACTTTGATATTATACATTCACACTTTACAGGTTTTTTGACAATTGTTTGCGGCATCACCTCAAAAATCATCAGAAAACCGTTTTTTGTCACTGCTTATGGGTTGGGGCTAGACCCTTCTTATGCATCTTTTTTTAGAAGGATCTCAATAAAACTTTCATTTAAATTAGCTAAAAAAATAATAAACATAAGCAGGTTTACGAAAAACCTGTCAGAACAGTATACACCAAAAGCAAAAAATGTTATAATAACTTATGGTGTAGATTTATCTAGACTAAAAGTAACCATAAATGCAAAAAAATTTAGGGAAAAATACAAACTTGGAAAAGGAATCATCCTATTATCTGTAGCAAATCTTACAAGAAGAAAAGGAATTGATATTATAATCTCTGTTTTACTAGATATCGTCAAAAAATATCCGGATTTAAAATATATTATTATTGGAAAAGGAGAGGAAGAAAATGAACTTAAGGAAATGGTAAAAAATCTTAATCTCACAAAGAATGTCATTTTTTGGCACACTTTGGTTCCAGATGAAAGTCTAGCTAACTTTTATAATGCGTCAGACATCTTTATTTTGATGAGCAGAACTATAGGGCAAGCAGTTGAGGGATTCGGTATCGTATATGTTGAGGCTGGCGCATTAGGAAAACCAGTTATAGGTGGAAAAAGCGGTGGAACTTCTGACGCTGTAATTGATGGGAAAACAGGATTCCTTATTAATCCAAGCAACACAGAATTAATTAAGAACAAACTACTCCTTTTGATTGAGGACAAAAATTTAAGAAAGAAAATGGGAATGTATGCAAAAAAATATATAAGAAAAAACCATTTACAGAAATATGAAGTGTCACGACTTATTAAACTATATTCGGAATTTACTTAATCTTTTCTCTCCAGTAATCCAATAAGTCTCTTAATGTTTTCTCAAATGGAATTTCTGGTTTCCATCCAGTTTGTTTGTGTAATTTTTCATAGGATCCATTCATTATTAAAGTATCATTTGAACGCATTTTTTTCGGATTACTCTTAATCTTAATCTTTGCATTGCTTAATGAAAGCAGCATGTCTAGAATTTCCTTTATTGAATATGCTTTTCCAGAACAGATATTGTAGCTTTCTCCTGGAATGATTTTTTGAAGCAATAGATGGTATGCTCTTACAACATCCCTTACATCACTAAAATCCCGTTGCACTTCTAGATTACCTACAGTCATGACTGGCTCTTGAAGACCTTTTTCTATCATTACTATCTGTTTTGAGAAACTGCTAACCACATAAGTTCCATCTCTTCTAGGACCAGTATGGTTAAACCCTCTTGTGACTATACTTTTGACTCCATAAGTTTTTGAATATTGAAAAGAAAGCATATCCTGAAAGACTTTGCTTACGGCATAGGGGCTCAATGGTTTTAAAGGAGCGGTTTCTTTAACTGAAGAACCGTCTTTAAGCGACAATCCATATTCTTCAGATGATCCAGCAATTTGTATAGAAGGGTTAATATTTAATTTCCTTACAGCCTCAAAAAGATTAATTGTTCCTATGGAATTCGATAATATCACTTCTCTAGGCTCTTCCCATGATTTTTTTACATTGCTATAAGAAGCTAAGTGATATATTTCACTAGGTTTTGTATCATTTAATACCTCATAAACGCTTTTGGCATCAGTAAGTTCTACTTCCTTAAGCTTTATCTTATCTTTTATATGTTCTATTTTTTCAGTATTGCTTGTCTTTCTTATGGTGCCAAATACTTTATAATCTTTCTTGAGCAGATAATCAGCAAGATGGCTTCCAATAAAACCATTTATACCCGTGATAAGTGCTTTTTTCATGCAAAAAAGCAACTCAAAAGCGCTTATAAAGTTTTCTGACTAAAGGTTAAGTAAGATTAAGTGACAAAGTTTATTTCTATGTTTCTTTGAGAAAATTCGGACGCAGGCAGCTTTAGCTGTAGTTGTCCGGAGTTGGTAAAAAATGATTCAAACAGATTTAAGTAGCTTTAGCTATAAAAAAGGTTCGCTTTTGCCAATATGCAAGAGATGCAGTGCAGAAAATTTCTACAGAAATGGAAAGAATAAGCAGGGAATCCAAAGATATCTGTGCAAGGAATGTGGCTTTCGTTTTGTATGGACAAGTGATTTGCCAAGGAGAAATTATTTTAGCAGAGTCATAAGCTTTGCAGTTGAAATATATACCTCTCCAAGAATGTGTGCATCGCTTAGAGGGGTTGTTATTATTTTGAAGAAAGCATTTGGGGTGGTTGTCAGCCATCAGACAATAAGGCAATGGGTAAAGGACACTAAGAAACCAATTCTTCGACGAGAGGATCAGGCATCAACAGTATGGCATGCCGATGAAACCTACATCAAAATCAAAGGGAGAGGGCACTGGCTCTGGATTGTGAGGTGCAGGCAAACAGGCCATGTCCTTTCATGGCGCATCAGCAAAGGCCGCTTCTTTGAAGATGCAAAGAGACTTATGCAGGATGCATTGCATGTAGCTGGTACAAGACCTAAAAAGATAATTACTGATGGCTTGTACCAGTATGCAGCAGCGATCTACAAAGCTATGGGATGGAATTGGAAAGAACATAAAGAAAGACATATAGTAGATAGTGGCATAGGAAAGAACTGGTTCATAGAGCGCTTGAACAGAGAAGTCAAAAGAAGAGTGAAATGGTTTAGCACCTTTCAAAGCTTAGAAGGCGCACACGCCTTCTTTGGGTTGTGGTTCTATCACCACAACACACAATAGTTTACTTAACCCTGACTAAAAGGCGCTTTGCAGAAACCCTCTGACATAAGATTTATTAGATAGTTATGCCCTATTTCTTTTACCGAGGGAAGAATTCTGTCAATTTAATCAGTAAAATGGGGTGGTTGGAGCATACCAACCATGAAAGAA